>JABHXF010000028.1 GCA_018657385.1 Candidatus Woesearchaeota archaeon
CGCTGTGAGGCAGTTTGTTTAATATCTACTGGAAATGTTGGAAATTTGAAAGGAAGAATCTTCTAGTACGAGAGGAACGAAGGTTCGGAGCCACTGGTCCACCGGTTATCTGATAAGGTATGCCGGGCAGCTACGCTCCAAGAGATAAGTGCTGAAAGCATCTAAGCACGAAGCCCCCCTTAAAAAGAAATTTCCTGAACACTCATAAAAGATGAGTTTGATGGATACGGTGTGTAAGTGCCAAGGCAACGAGGTATTTAGCACGCGTATCCCAACAGTTCGTACGTTGTATTCCCGCACGGTTATCATTTTTTTTTCTTTAAAAAATAATGTTAATATGTAGCGTTAGCTATAGACAAACTGTATTCCCACCCACCCCAAAAACATTAAAACATTTTCAGAAAATTTGAAAAATTTTTAATTTTATATTTTTGATTTAAATACATTTCCGATATTTCTTAATTTGCTTACAATGTTTTCGAAAATCTTCCAGAAAAATTAAGAAAAGACATATTAAACAGTTATAATATTAAGATTTCATGGGACAAATAGTTACAAAAAAAAGATCAGGAACAATCCATAATAGAAATACAAATTACAAAAATCTAGAAATCTGGAAAATAGCATATAATTTAGTTTTAGAGTTGTACCCATTAGCTAATTCTCTTCCAGATTATGAAGAAAGGAACATGTCGGATCAGTTAAGAAGGGCAGTAACATCCTTACCATTAAATATTGCAGAAGGTGCAAGTTCCAAATTCAAGAGAACATTTTATAGTCAATTAAATTATGCTTATTGTTCTTCAAAAGAAGTTGAAGTAATATTAATGTTATGTAGAGATTTAAATTATGTTAATAATGAAAAATTTTATTTGTTTTATAATCAACTTGAAAGATTCAAAAAAAGAACATATAGATTAATGGAAAAGATAGAAAAAGAATTACTTGAAAAAAAATAATCTTATTTTTTTCTATGCAACTCAACTGTTTGTGTTGGGAATGCAAAGTTAAGTTTTTCTTTGTTAAATCTTATTAAAATTTCTTGATTAATTTTATGCTTAGTTGTGTATATTGTTTTCCAATCACCTTTTGCATCTATAAAATAAATAACTTTGATATTCAATGAAAAATCAGCAAACTCATCAAAATAAACACTAGCATCATTGATGTCGACGTTTTTATGCTTTTTTAAAATATCTTTAATTATCTTGATTCCTTTTTCTACATGTACAGGTTTTGTATCATAAGTTAATCCAATTGAGAACTTAATTTTTCTTGCTGGCTCTCTAGTTATATTTTCAATAAAACCATCTGAAAACTTAGAATTAGGAATTGTAACTTGTGTTCCATCTAGTGTTTTTAATTTAGTTGTCCTAAGATCTATTTTTTTAATTGTACCATCAAATCCACCAATCTTAATTCTATCACCTATTTTAAAAGGCTTGTCTGTAAATACAGCTACCCCTCCAAATAGATTAGCTAATAAATCTTTAGCTGCAAGAGCAAATGCCAATCCACCTAAACCAAGTCCTGCTAAAATTGAATTAATATTATATCCAAATTTATCAAGAATCATTAAACCTGCAATTATTACAATAAAAATCCTTACTAATTTTCTAATAATTGGAACTAGATGATCATCAAGGTCACTTTTTGTTCTTGCAGTTAATGGTAAAAGATAATGTTTAATAATATCATCTAAGAATCTAATCATAAGCCAAGCAACACCGATGATAATTAAAACTTGAGTAATATTGCTAAATACTTTCAATGCACTTTCAGACAAGTTAAGGTAACCATAACCCACATAAAATCCAATAATTGAAATAAACCAAATAAAAGGAGATCCAAATGAACCAACTATTATATCATCAAACTTAGTTTCTGTTTTCTCTGCAAATTTATGGACTATATTTTTGATAATAAAATGCAAAATTTTACCAATAATAGCGGTTGCTAAAATAATCCCTAAAAAAATTACAAATCTCCATACTTCTCTCCCTAATATTTCTGATGCTAATATATTGTTTAATAATTCCATTACCATATATTATTTTAAGTATGAAGTAGTATAAAAAGCTTGTGGTGTGAAATAAAGTATTAAAAGTAGAAAATTTTGAAAAAGTTTAAATACTTGAATTCATATGAAGTAATTTGTTGTGCATAAAGGGGTGTAATTAATGTCAAAAAAAGGACTATTTAAATTTACTAATCAATCACTATCTTGTTTTAAAACTAGACCTGAACCTGAATTTATTTCATTTTTAGGAGACATTAAATTAAGAGGAAAACTCTTGGATATTGGTTGTGGAATTGGATTAGAAGCAGGATATGCTGAGAAACTTGGTTTTGAAGTAATAGGTATTGATAAAAATTATAGTTGTATTAAAAAAGCAAAAGAATTAAACAATAAAGTTAATTATCGACATGTTGATTTTTTTAATTATATCAAAAATATAACTCAAAATGAGTTTAATGTTATTGTAGATAGTAAATTTAGCAACAAATTAACATTAGGACAACTTAGAAGATATTATAAAAAAATTTCTAAAGTATTAAAATATGGAAGTTATATGTATTTACAAATTTTATCTACAGATGATGCTTATTGTAAAGAACATTGTCCATTAAGAAAATGGACTAAGATAGATGATTTATATGTAAGATACTTCTCAAAAAAAGAGTTACAAAAATTGCTTAGTTTAACTGGATTAAAAATTGAAAGTTTTAAGACAATAAAGCAAAAATATAAATCTAATGACGAGCATAAAGAAGAAACATATCATATTATTATTGCAAAACAGATTGTTAAAAAGTGGTAATATTTTCTTTTTAAAAAGATAACAGAAATAACAAAGCTTATATACTAGTAGTGGGATTAGTATACTAATAAATAACTAAAAGAGGTAATAATTATGTCAAATGAATCTAAAATTACAGTCGGTGGTGCTGAAGCAAATTTTCTAAAAGCTATGTTAAAAAGTGCAGAAGAAAAATATACTGATCCTTTGCCTAATTCAGCTGCTGAAGACCCTAATGAAATTGAAAAATTAACAAAAGAACTTCAATCCAAATGGGCAATTAAAAAATAATCATTTTTTTATTATATTTTATTTTAAATGCCATACTTGGGCAAACTTTTCAAAACTTCTATCATATGTTGCTTCTGCTTCTTCAGGAAAACAGCATGCAGGTAATTGTTTATTCTTAAGATGATATTGTAAACATTCACAACAAATGCCTTTTTTGGGACACCCCTTATATGTGCAGTTGCATCTTTCTAAGTTATTTTGTTTTTGGCATTCCATTTTCTAGTTTAATATATTTATTATTCTCATTAATTATAATTCTTAATTATAATTTTTAATCATACTTCTTGATTATATTTACTTAATGCTGCTTTTGCTAGCTCATTATTTTCGTTAACTGATAAGACTGTTTTCCACTCTTTTATTGCTTCTTCAGTTAAGTTTTTCTTTTCATAAGCTAGTCCTAAAGCATAATGAGCTAATTCATGACCAGGTGCAATTCTAAACACTCTTTTAAAATCTTTAATTGCTTGTTCAACACTACCGCCTTCTCTTAAATTAGGATTTTCTAAAAAATTTAAACTATTTGCTTTTTGCCATAATTTGTTAATATAGTCCTCATCAAATTCATCTGTATGTATTAAGGTAAAACCAAACAAAATTTGATTAAAATCAAGATTTCTATCAATATAATTATTATCCCAACAAGTTTTAAATAATTCAGTCCCTGGTAAAGGTGTTGTAATACTAAAGCATAACCAGTCTATACCTAATTTTTTTGCGAACTCCAAGGTCATATCCATTTCTGCTTTTGTTTCTCCAGGAGTTCCTAACATAAAGAATGCCCTTGTTTTTAATCCTACATCTTTAGCAATATTAATAATATCTTCTGCTTTTTCTAAAGATAATGGTTTCTTAATAACTTTGCTTACAACTCTTTGACAGCCGCTTTCAATTGCAAGAGTAATACTTGCACACCCACTTCTTTTAATTCTCTCTAATATATCTCTATCAAGAGCATAAGTTGCAATACCATTAGGTGTTGTCCATGTCATATCCCAACCTTTATTTTCAATGCCATCTATAATGCCATCTAATATTTTAATAGTTCTTTCTTTATTAAATGTGAAGTTATCGTCTAGAATAAGAAATTCTTTTACATCATATTTACCAATTAAATATTCTATTTCTCCTAAAACATGTTCAGCAGATCTTGCCCTGTATTTCTGACCCCACATTATTGGAGCAGAACAATAAATACAACTAGCAGGACATCCTCTGCTTGTTACTAAAGTTGCCCATGGCGTTCTTGTAGCTTCTCCTTGAGGTAAATTAACCTCCCAATATTTTTGATTAGGAATAAGATGTCTTGCAGGAAATGGAAGTTCATCTAAATTTTCAATAGCTTTTGTTTTAGGAATTATTCTAATCTCATGATTAATTCTCAAAGCAATACCATCTAAATCATCAAACTTTAATTCACCATTTAGGAAATTCATTAATTCTAAAAAAGAATAATCTGCTTCCCCTAAAACTGCATAATCTAAATTATCATCTGAAAGAACATTTTTAGTATCAAAAGTTGGGTGAACACCACCTGTTACTGTAATGTAATTTGGATCAATTGATTTAATTAGTTTAAATAATCTTTTTGCATCCTTATATTTTGTTGTGATAGTACAAGAAACACCAATAACATCTGGCTGGAAATCTTTGATATGTTTTATAATATCTGCATCATCAAGGCCATACCTATAGATTCCAGGTTCTATCTCTCTTCCAATATGACATTGAGGATCTTCTACAATTGCATCTAAGATTTTAACAATAAAATTATTTTTTTCAAGAACTGCTGCAATATATGCTAAACCAATTGGTGGTTGAACACCAGGCCTTGCTTTTGCCATGAATTCAATAGGAACTGTTCTTGGTGGCTCAATTAAGAGAATTCTTTTTACTTCTTTTTTAGTTATACTGTCTCTCATTGTATTCGTTGTATTAATTGTATCCATCGTAATCATTCAAACCAGGCCATATTTATATTTTTTGCATTAAAGTATGTGTTAAATGTAAATAAAAGGGGTAAAAATATAGAAATTAGATGTATATTGTACATATATTTGAGTATATTGTTAGTATATTGTATGTGTATTACCCAGAACAAATAAGAACATTTATAAAGGAATTACCCATCCTAACCTATATTATCAAGAGATGACATTGTCCAATCAATACAATTTATAGATGGGCTTTGTTAAACTGGAGATGAGAAGAATTTCTTATTTCCCAATTATAAAACATAATATGAGGTAATAAACATGGCAAGAATGCATTCAAGAGATAAAGGTAAATCAGGTTCAACTAAGCCAATTAAAGCTACTGTTCCTACATGGGTTAGATACAAAGCAAAAGAAGTTGAATTATTAGTTGCAAAACTTTCAAAAGAAAAAAATTCAGCATCTGAAGTTGGAATTATACTAAGAGATGTTTATGGTATTCCTTCAGTTAAAACATTAACAAAAAAATCTATAAGTCAAATATTAAAAGAAAAAGATTTATTATCAGAAATACCTGAAGACTTGATTAATTTGATGAGAAAAAGTCTTGAAGTTAAAAAACATTTAGAGGAAAATCATAAAGATCAAGTTGCAAAACGTGGTTTACAATTAACAGATTCAAAAATCAAGAGATTTGTTAAATATTATAAAAGTACAAAAAGACTACCAAAAGATTGGAAGTATGATCCAGATAAGATTAGATTACTGATTAGTTAAGAATTTTTTATTCTTTTCTTTTTTATTTCTAGTTTATACAAGTATTAATTTCTTTTTATGTTTATGCAAGGACTATTAGGAGCATTGATAATGTTGGAAAGCAAAACTTATTTAAAGTAGCTAGTTATTAAAAATTTGTTTTTAAAAATAAAATTTGGTCTAAAAGAGGGGGAAACTTGGAACTTAATTCATATATTAAACAAGGTGTTGAAAGATTTAAGAATATTGATAATAAAGAAGTAATTAGAGTTATAAGTCATCTTGATACTGACGGCATATGTAGTGCAGCAATTCTTACAAAAGCAATGATTAGAGAAAGAAAAAAATTTTCTATCACATTTATTAATTATTTATCTGAAGAATTTGTTAGAGCCTTAGGCAATGAACAACACAAACATATAATATTTCTTGATCTTGGAACTAGTCAAATTAAAAATATCAAAAAATATCTAAAAGAAAAAGAAATATATGTACTAGATCATCATTCTACAAGAATTCGAACAGAAGAGGAAGGAGTATTTCATTTGAATCCATCAATATACGGCACTGACGGCTCAAAAGAAGTTAGTGGAGCAAGTGTTGTATATTTATTTGCAAAAGAATTAAACAACAAAAATCTTGATCTTGCATATTTAGGAATAGTTGGAGCAATTGGAGATTCTCAAGAAAATAATGGTTTTTTAGGATTAAACAATGAAGTACTAGATGATGCAATTAAATCAAAAAAGATTAATATAGAAAAAGGAATTAGATTTTTTGGAGCTGAAAACAAACCATTGTATAAAGTATTAAAAAATAGTGTTGATATTTATATCCCTGGAGTTACAGGTAGTGATGATAAAGCACTTGAACTTCTTGAATCATTAAATATAGAAGCAAAAAAAAAGGGAAGATGGACTAGATTAGAAGACTTAGAAGAAGACCAACTTAAAGCTTTGATAGAAAGTATTGTATTAAAAAGACAATCTTTATCTCAAAATGAATTGAAAAAAAATGATATTTTCGGCAATAAATATATTCTACTTGGTGCAAATCCAGAAATAAGAGATTTAAGAGAACTATCCACAATGATAAATGCATGTGGTAGGTTAGATAAAGCTTCTGTTGGTATGGGATTATTATTAGGAGATAAAAAATGCTTTTTAAGGGCAACATTTACACTTAAAGAATACAAAAAAGAGATTCTAAAAGCAATTAAATGGATTGAAAGTAAAAAAAGAACTAAAAAAGTAATTCAGGAAAAAGGATATATGATAATTAATGCTGGAGAAGAGATTACTCCTAAAATACTCGGAACAATCACTAGTATGTTTACCAGAAATAGAGAAATTGAATATGGCACATATTTAATGGGCTTATCAAGAACATTTAATGACAAAATTAAGATTTCTTTTAGAATTGTAGGAAACAGAAGTAAAGTAAGTCTTCAACGATTATTAGAAAGTATTGTTGAAAAATTTGATGGAGAATGTGGTGGGCACCATAATGCTGCAGGTGGCTTAATCCATGTAAAACATGAAGAGAAATTTATTGAAACTGTTAAGATGGAGTTAGGGAAGAAAGCAATGGAAGAAGTTATAGAGTGATTTTAATAAATTCTTCTAATAATAATTCTTCAAATAATTAATATAATAATAAAGAAAAACAAAGAATAAGAAATAAAAATCCAAAGTCTTGGAATTTTTAATGTTTCTGATAGGAATCAGAAACAAATCACAAAGCATTCCTGATCTGATCAATATGTTCAACAACTTCTTGGCCTTTTTTTGTTAAGCTTAATAGTTTTAATCTACCTTGTTTGTTGAAATTAATTAAACCTGCAAGATGCATTTGTTGAAGAATCTTAACTACATGACTATATGTACAATCAATCTGTTTAGCTAAAGAGCTAGCATAAACTTCACTCTTTGCATTGTATAATCCAATTAGCATTAAAGCTGGTTTTTCTCTAAAAATAACATTAAATATTTCTTTAGTTTTTATCAAATTAACACCCCGAATTTAATTTATTGTTTAATCACTCACTTTTTTTGGTGTTTGAAGATTTTAATAACTCTTAATGATTAATAGAGAAAATTCAATCATATTTAAATCTATTGAAAATAGATAATGAAAAATAAAGAATACATCATAGATATAGTTGTTTATAGTAACCAAAATATATTTTTTAGTATACTGGTTTAATTATATGGATATAGAAAAATGAGCATTATTTTAAGAAAGTTTATTAAGAGTCATTAAATCATGTTTTCATATAGTAAATGGTGCTTAAATAATGCAATCAAAAGATATTCTTAAACCAAATAATACATTTAAATCAGGTGATTCTATTAAAGGAGATGATCCTATTAAAGCAGATGATTCTCTTAAATCAGAAGATATTCTATTCCCACATGAAAAAATACGAAATGAACAAAATAAATTGATTAGTGATATAATCAATGCTGTTAAAAATAAGAAAAGTCTTATTGCCCATGCCCCAACAGGTTTAGGCAAGACTGCTGCTGCCTTAAGTCCTATATTAAAATATGCCATTGAAAATGATTTAACTGTATTTTTTTTAACATCTAGACATACTCAACATAAGATTGCAATTGATACTTTAAGAGAAATTAAGGAAAAGCATAATGTTAAATTTAATGTTGCAGATATTATTGGGAAAAAATGGATGTGTGGAGTTCCAAATATTTCAGGTTTATTTCCTAATGAGTTTATAGAATATTGTAAAAATATGCGTGAAACAAAAAAGTGTGCTTATTTTATTAACACAAGGGGTGGTGATAATACAAGCAGTAAATCAATCAACTCTAATAAAATCACAGTAAAAGCAAAAAAAATAATTGAAGATCTCAAATTAGGTATAAGAGATTCTGAGGATATAATTGAATTTTGTTCAAAAGATGAATTATGTCCTTATGAGATTTCAATAGAACTTGCAAGAAACGCTAAAGTAATTATTTCAGATTATTATTATGTGTTTAATCCACATGTTAATGAAGTCTTTTTTAAAAAGATTAATGCAGAATTAGAAAAAAGTATAATTATTGTTGATGAAGCTCACAATTTGCCAGATAGAATTAGAAACTTAGCAACAAACAGACTAACAAGTATGATGTTAAAAAGAGCAATTAAAGAAGCAAAAAAACATGGTTATACTGAAACATTAGGGAATTTAGTTTATGCTCAAGATGTACTTATTCAGTTATCAAGAAAATTTGAAAAAATGAGTAATAATTCTAGAAGTTATTATAAGGAAACAAAAGTAACAAAAGAAGAATTTATGGATGCAATTAATAAAGAGAAAAATTATGATGATATATTATCTGATTTAATTTCTATTGCTGAATCAATAAGAGAAACTCAAAAAAGAAGTTTTATTGGAGGAATTGCGAGATTTTTTGAATATTGGCCAAAAGATGATGAAGGGTTTACAAGAATACTTAAACTTGAAGAAACTAAAGAAGGACAAATAATTACTTTAAGTTTTACTTGCTTAGACCCATCTATAATTACTAGTCCTGTTATTGAAGAATGTCATTCATGTATTTTTATGTCAGGAACATTAACACCAACATTTATGTATAAAGACTTATTAGGTGTAAAAAATGGAATTGAAAAAGAATATAAATCACCATTTCCTCTCAAAAATAGATTAAATCTAATTGTTCCAAAAACAACAACTAAATTTGAAAAAAGAAGTACACAACAATATGAAAACATAGGGAAAACAACAGCAGATATTGTAAATAAAATTAAAGGTAATGTTTTTATGTTTTTTCCAAGCTATAAAATGCGTGATAGTGTTTATCTATTTTTTATGAATTTATGTAAAAAAACTATTTTTCTTGAAGATTCAAAAATGAGCAAAGAACAAAGATTAGAAATGCTAGAAAAATTTAAAATGTATAAAAAAACAGGGGCAGTATTATTAGGTGTTACCTCTGGGAGTTTTGGTGAAGGAATAGATATGCCAGGTGATTTATTAAATGGTGTTGTGGTTGTAGGGTTACCATTAGGTGTTCCTGATTTAGAAACAAAAGAATTAATTAATTATTTTGATAAAAAATATCAAAAAGGTTGGGATTATGGTTATTTGTACCCAGCATTCCAAAAAACACTACAAAATGCAGGTAGATGCATCAGAAGTGAAACAGATAAAGGAGTTACAGTATTCTTAGATGAAAGATATGCTTGGTCAAGATATAAAAATTGCTTTCCAGATGATTATGAAATGGTTGTTGTTGAAGAATATGGTGATGTTATTGAAAAGTTCTTTAAAACCTCATAAAAAGATAGTTCCTGATTAATGCACTGCTTCATGAGCTGGAAAATGCATTTCAATATAAAGATCCTTGAGAAAAAAGTAATTGTCTTCCATGATATGGTTGTTGGGTTTGTGTAGGCATCTTAAACTCAAAACCACGGCTGTTTGCATATCCAATCATTGTTTCAAGGTATTGTTGCAAAGGTTTTGATTCAGTAATACCAATCCTACCAAGCATATCTTCTAGATCTTTTGACATCCCACCATGACCCATAGTATAATTAAGACCTGCCAATGAATCCTCAACTAACATTATTAAAGTAGATAACCTTGCTAATGAGCCAATTTTTTTTCCTCCTAAACGTCTTTCTCCATGAATATTAAAAGGAAAAAAATCTTTAAAGCGCATAGTTTTTTCAACTGGAAAAACATAAAGATCTGATTGCCCAATACTATGTGAACCTAAGTAATAATGAGTAATTACTCTAACCTTATCTGGAACTGGTTTTGGATCATGGTCTTTAAATTTATTAGCATAAGAACCTGTCCAAGACTCTTCTAATGATCTACTTAATGAGAAATATTCTTGTCTTTCTCTAACTGGAAGTTTTACTATATCTTTAGGTTTCAGAGAAAGATCTAAACCATGGTCTGGGTTATTTAATATGTCCTCCCTAATTCTTTTGATTTGCATTTTAGAAAGAGTTACAATTGAATTTAAAAAAGTGACTAAATAGATCTCATCAAAATACCAATACATAAACTAGTATACAGAAACGTAACATTTATATAGGACTGAGTATTAATTTCATATTAATATGGTATTATTATTTGATAATTATAATCTCCCAGATGATATATTTGAAATAGTTTTTGCAACTAAACAACAAGCAATTGTTGGAAAACTTCTTATTAAGAAATTAAAGTTAAATAATGGAATATTTACAAAAAAAGAAATGAGTGAATTTGCCACAACATTACATGATGGTGAAATGATTGCAGAAATTGAAGATTCACAGTTCAAAGGTAAAAAAGTTAAACTAAGTTATAACAAAAGACAGTTTTATGATAGAATTTTAACACCAATGAAGTCAATGGGATTAATTGATTATGATCTATATAAAAAAATATATAAACTAAGTGATCAATTTAATAAAGTATTGATTAATATTGGTATCTTATGGATGCAAGAGTACAGAAAATAATTATTATCTTAATATTTAAAAAAAAAGAGGTGTAGAATGGTTTTAGAACAAGCATTTAGAGCTAAATGGCTAGAGCAACGACCAATTTCTGCACTATTTTTAGGATTAGTTTATTCCATCATAGGTATTCTAAGTGCAAAATTAATTTTTCCAGCAAGTAGTGGATTAGCTTCCATTGCATTTGTATCAATCTTATTAATTCCCTCTCTTAACAGATTATTAAGTGATGAAGAAAATGTTGAAATTAGAGAGAACAAATTTTCAATAAGAATGTTGTTTAGAGACCATAGAGATATTTTTGAAATATATTTCTTTATGTTTATTGGAATATTTTTAGCTTATGCAATGTTTGCAATGTTCTTACCAAAATCATTAGTATTGAAAATGTTTGGACCACAAATTAATTTAATCAAAGGTCAAGGATTATATCAAGCATTTGTTGGATATGCTTTTTCAACAGAACATTTTGTTGAAATATTATTAAATAATTTATTAGTATTTATTGTATGTCTTGTACTTTCTATTGTTTATGGGGCAGGTGCAATATTTTTCCTTGCATGGAATGCAAGTGCATGGGGAGTTATCTTTGCAGTTAATGCAAGAGTGATAGCAGGAATAGGTAGCCCGCTTGGAGCATTTTTTGGTGTAGAAACAATGGCACCAGTTTGGGCTCATTTAATAACAGAAGCTTTTAGTTATTTCTTTGCAGCTGTTGCTGGAGGGGTAGTTAGTAAAGCAGTAATGAGAGAAGATCTATTTAGTGAAAAATTCCACCATATCTTAAGTGATGCAATGATGTTATTACTAATTGGTTTTGGTATTGTAGCAATTGCTGCTTTTATTGAGGTTTATGTTTATCAATATTCTGTTGTAATTTTATTAGGTATTATGTTATTATTGATTTTATTAATAGGAGCATTAGAACCAACACATATCTTTGAGAAAGAAGGGATAGAGTGAATAAGATTTTAATTTAATTATTCCCTTGTTTAGTTAATCACCCTATAGTAACAACAAAACCAAAAGATTTATATATTAGTTCTTTAGATTTAAGTGTATAATCCAATAAATAGGTGTTTCAATGTATACAGAAAAAGATGCTTTAAAGCTAATGAAAAAACATGCAAGTGATGATGATGCATATGAAGGTGTTATGATACATACTATGGCTGTGCAAAAGAAAGCACTAGAAGTTGCTGATGCTGCTATCAAGAATGGTCATGACATAGATATTGAATTTATTAAAACATCAATTATTTTACATGACATTGGAAGATTCAAATACCCACCAGGATCAAAAGAGAGTATAAGACATGGTGTTGAAGGTGCTAAAATATTAAAAGAAGAAGGATGGCCTGAAAGCTTTCAAAGAGTATGTGAAAATCATATTGGTGTTGGAATATTAAAGAAAGATATTGAAGAGCAAGAATTACCATTACCAGCTAAAGATTATCTTCCTGAAACAAAAGAAGAAAAAATAATAAATTATGCTGATAATCTTGCTACACACAACAAAATAATGGATGAAAATTTTGTTGTAGAAAGATATAGAAGAGAATTAGGAGAAGAATTTGCAAAAAGAATTGAAAAGTTTCATGATGAAATTCATGAAATGATAGTTGGAAGTAAGAAGTTATAGGTATGAAGTGGGTAAGTAGTATAAAAGTTTTAAATGCACTTACAACTACTAACTTAAAACCCACTCAAAACTACTAACCACAAACTTCAAACTTATAAAAAGGTGTTTGAATGATTGATATTAATAAGCTAAAAGAAGACCAGATTAAATTAGCAAAAAAGCTATCACATACTGACCAATTTGATAAAATTAAAAGTATAGCAGGTGTTGATTATATTTACACAGATAAAGACATAATCTGTAGTATAGTTGTTCTTAATTATAAAACATTAGAAGTAATTGAAAAAAAATACGCAATTGAAAAACAAAAGTTATCTTATATCCCAGGATTCTTAAGTTATAGAGTTGCATCAGTTACATCAAATGCATTTAGTTTGCTTGAAAATAAACCTGATTTAATGATGATAAGTGCAAATGGTATTTTACATCCTAGAAAAATAGGTGCAGCAAGTGTTTTTGGATTAACAACTGATATTCCTACAATAGGTGTTGCCAAGAAAAGGTTATGTGGAGAAGAAATAGATGATGCAGTTTATATTGATAAAGAAGTTCTTGGTAAAAAAATAATTACAAAAGAAAAAGCAAAGCCAGTTTATGTTAGCCCAGGACATAAAATAAGTCTAAAAACAACTATTGAAATTGTTAAAGAGATGTTAAAAGGCCATAAATTACCTGAACCATTGTATATAGCACATAAATATGGGAATAATATCAAAAATAAGTTAAAAGAAAATAATTCTGAATAAGATTTTAATGTTTTTAATAGTTTAATTCTTTAATATATGTATAAATAATTTGGTCAGACCAATCTTTAAATCCAACAACATGGCCGGGCGAACCGAAGGTGAGTAGGATTTTTGCTTGCAAAAGTCCGTCCGTGCCATTGATGTTGTTGGATTTATTATTAAGAGATTAAAAAGAAAAAATTCAGTAGCTACATGTCCTCCGGACCTAGTTTATGAAAAGTTAAACAAATTTTCTCATAAAATATATAAAGGAGTTATAATCTTAGTTAGTTAAAATGGCTGACGAACAATATGATGAACAAAGAAATACTTCAGAAGAAGGAATTTATTCAGATGAAGGCAGAGAAGATATGTTAGAGAATGATGAAATTGATGCGTTTGAAGAAGGTTTTATGAAAGGCGCAGAAATGGATGGACAAAATGCCAAATGTAGAAAGTGTGGCAGAATGCTTGTGAAAAAAGATGAAATGGTAGAAAAAGAGATTGATGACAAAGTTACATGGTTCTGTAGTGAAGAATGTGCTGAAAAATATGAAGAAGAGCATAATTGAATAGTTCTTACTATATAAATATTATATTTTAAGATTATATTTTAATAATATATATCAATAAATAGTAATATTTTTAAAGCAGATTAAAATTCTATTAAATGATAATAGATTTAACAAAATATAGTGGAGTATGATCAATATGCAAAACAAACAATATAAACTAATCAGAGCACAATATGTTCTACCATTCTCAGAAGCAATGAAAAGCAGAGTCATAGAAGATGGGTTTGTTCTTATTGAAAGTGATAAGATTAAAGAAGTTGGAAAATATTCCCCTGAGGCTGGAAAAGCATTCAAAGAAAGATATGGACATAATCTAGAGATTTATAACCCGACATCTGATCCAGACAATCCTGTTGCTATGACTACTGGAGTTGTTATGCCAAGCCCTAAATATGGCCATACACATTTTCATGAGTCCTTACTTACTGGTAAATTTAAAAACATGAATCTTTTGGATTGGCTTGATGCCTCAATAAATCCACATACCCTATGGATGTACAATATTGATCAAGGTATGAAAACCGGTCAATGGGATACACCTAATGACGAAGCAATTGCTAAACAACTAGGAAAATCACCTTATGAAATAGTATTCGGCAAAACTCTTCATGATGTTTTGAGATATGGCTCAGGATTTGTAGCAGTACATCATTGTAATTTTACAAAATATGACTCAGCTGTTGATGCAGTTGTAAACCTACTTGAAAAAGCACATGCTAGAGCTATTGTCTTCCCTGGATCTCAAGATAGGTATTACACACCAGATTTTCTTCTTGATACTAACCCAAATGTTGCAGTTGCTAGAATAAGAGCACAAATGGAAAGACATAACAATAAAAAATGGGTTAAAGTTATGCCAGGTGCAGATCAATTTTTTTCAAATAGTGCTATGCTTTTATCAGCATTGAAAAATGAAGCAAGAAGGTGGGAACGTGAAACTGGACAACCAGTATATTTCCATGTTCATAGCTCTGAAAATGCAGGAAGCACAAAACTAGTAAGAGATATGACTGGGCTTTCACCAATAGCCTATGCTCAAGAAGCAGGTATTCTTGATGAAAGAACTATTGTTGCACACCAAGTTCAAACAACTATTGAGGATATAGCAATGTTAGCTAGGAATGGAGTAAAAGTAATCTCAAACCCTACTGCAAATGGTTCATTGTTCAGTGGGATTGCACCAATTGCTGCAATGTTAGATGCAGGTATTTTAGTTGCATATTCTACTGACGGTTCTGGAAGCTCAGATCATCAAAATATATTTCAAGTAATGCACGTAGGAGTTAATATGAACAGAGGATCTGAAAGAGAAGGTGCTATGAACATTACAGACCAAAAAGCCTTGGAAATGATACTTACAGAACCAGCAAGAATATATGGATTAGATAACGCAACTTCTTTAGATCCTGGTAAAGATGCAAGTTTGATAGTATATGATATTAGTTCTGAAGAAAACCCAGCAATACATCCACATGATGCTAAATCAATAATAGGCAAGATAGTGTTTTGTGATCCTTCAAGTGCACATATTACTGATTCTATGTCATTAGGAGAATGGCTTGTAAGAGATAAAAGAGTATTAACATTAGACAGAGACTTAATCATGAAAGATGCTGCATTGTTAAACCAAATATATTGGGAAGAAGTCTATCCAAAATTAGAAGTACATCAAGGTACAGGTAAGAAATAATAAGAACTGAAAAAAATAAGGAGATATAATTTTATTTAATTCTATTTTTTACTTTTTTTACAATTCCTTTGTCTGCATCAACTTCTATTAAATCTCCATCTTTGAAAAGTTTAGTAGCTTTTTCTGTACCTACTATACAAGGTTTTTTTAATTCTCTAGATACTAAAGCTGCATGACATAACATGCCACCCACATCAGTTACAATTCCAGCTGCCCGTTTCATAAGCGGCAAAAATTCAGGTCTTGTCATTCCTGTTATTAAGATTTCTCCTTCATTAAACTCAGAAACATTATGTGGATCAGGGATAATTCTTGCAATTCCTTTTATTTTGCCAGGAAAAGCTGATATACCTTTAAGAATACCCTGCTTTTCCTCATCTGAATTTTGTGTTACTTCATGTATTGCTTCTTCTACTTCATTAACCTCTTCTCCAAGTATTATATTTAACTTTTCATCTTCAAATAATAAAACAGAAGCATTAAAACGATTATTTAGAATATTTTTTTCAGGAAGTTTTGTTGTTTTAAGATAAGTTTCTAATTCTTGTTGAGTCAAACATGTAAGAATGTCTTCATCAAAGTTTTCTTTTTTAGCAATTGCCTTAGCAAGCCTTCTAAAAAACATCTCTGATCTGCTATAAACTGGTTCTGAATAAAATCTTGCATCTTTGAAGTAATTAATTAAGTTGTCTAATACATCACTACCCATATAATCAACTGCTTTCTTCATAAAATTGTGATAAGCAAGATGTTTTTCAAAAAAAACTAGAAAATCATTGTATTCATTCCATGTTGGTATTTTGCCATCTAACTCCTGCATTTTCATCATAATTTCTGTAGTATTATTTTTAAGTTTTTTAAGAATATCAATTGCAAATTCAGGATTTTGTTCTGCTTTTTTTGCTAGAGTTTTCCCAAAATGATCTAATTCATCTTTCTTTAGAAGAAATGTAACTGTACCTTTTCTATGGATAAATAAAGATGTCTTAAATCCAATCCCTAAAAACTTGTTTAGTATATAATTATATTGTGGTGCCCAAAATGAACAAGAGATAAATGTATATGAACCTGCCCAACGCTTTATCCACTTTTGGCTTTTAATGTTTTGAATTAATTGTTTATCAGTCATAAAAATTACCTCTAAAAATCATATATATTTCCCCAACTCATGATAACAACTATGTTAATAAATATGTTAATATAAAATAAAATAAAAAAGGATAAATAAAAAGTTATTGGTTTTATGTTATCCATTCCTAACCATCGATGTATATGGTACAGTTCTTAAATCAGTTGTATATGCAGTTATTCCTGCTGCCCTAACTTCTTCAGGAGTTGCAAGATTTGTACGTTCAACATATACTGTTGCTGTTTGAAACATCAAACTAGGAATTAAACGATGTACTAAATGTTCGTCTCCTGTTGCATACATTGCCCTTCTTGAATCAAACAATCCTGTAAAACCTTTTAATTGGTCTTCAGTATGTGAAACTAATTGACCACCTTTTTTGGAAATATCTTCCATTGCAGTATCATAAGGAGCAGGTTTAGATTTACTTCCAAAATAAACTTCACCCATAACCCTACCAATTTCAGGTGCCATATCATTTAATGCTTTTTTAATCCAAAAGGATTTACCAGTTGTAATAATACATAATCCTTGATCGGCTACAGCAATGTTATCCATTGCACCAAGAGCATCATCATAAAGTGCACCTTGAAAATCAACTTCTGCTTTATCTCTCCCATATGCATGCCATAGTGGGTCTTCAACATTACCAACAAATTTACCTTTTTCTTTACCTGTTGCCCAATCTTTCCCATCTAAAACAGCTTGATAATTCTTAATGTTCTCAATAACCTTTGCTTTTAGATCCTCAGTTGTAGCTCTGTCATGCATTAAAGCTTGATAAGCTTCAATAACTCTCGGACCCAAAACAAGTTGATTAACTAATGTACCCCATAAATCAAATCCATGTACTGGTGTTATTCCATCTTTCACTATAATTTCAATTGTCATTTTATTTCCCCCATTATTTCTTTATTTTCTTTATTCACATAATTACTATAACTATAGTTATTGCAATAATCATAAACCAACTAAAACTCATTTCTGCTCCTGTTTCTCTTTTGTAAATCATACTTGCTTTTCCTTCCATTTTAAATTCCTCCGGAATTTACAATGCACCAAAAATCCAAGATTTTTGAGTACATTTTTTCACCCCTTTTGTGATCATCTTTTTTCAAAATCTTAAACCCATACAATGTTTGTTTGTGTTACTACTCCTAAGTTACCCAATGTATTTAAACCTTTTCTCCCCCTTGAGGGGTTGAATTAGAAAGATTTATATATGAAATATACCCAGTAGATAAGACATGGAAGAAAAAGAACAAGACATATTAGAAACACTAAAATCAATTGGCTTAACAGAGGGTGAATCTAAAACATACCTGGCTTTGCTCTCCATAGGTACATCCACTGTGGGCCCAATTGTTGAAAAAGCAAGTGTAAGTTCTTCAAAAGTCTACATAATCCTTGATAAATTAATTCATAAAGGTCTTGTAGGTATAGTTATTAAGAATGGAAAGAAAAACTATACTGCTGCACAACCTGAAAAAATAATAGATTATCTAAACGAAGAACAACAAAAAGTTGAAAGAAACAAGATGCTTGCTAAAAAGATCTTACCAGAACTTAGATTAAAGAAAGGATCTGTTAGTAAATTACCTATTGTTGAATTAACTAAAGGAAGAAAAGGCACAGAGATGTTTTATGATGAGGTGTATGCAAATCTAAAAGAAGGAGATGAATATATTGCAACATCTGGAACAAGAATTTCTTTCAAATTGCAAAATTATTGGTTTAAACAAAGTGAAATTTTGGCAAAAATGAAAATACCTCAATTTTTAGCTTATGAATATGATGTTTGGCATAAAAAAGATCCAAGTGCACACAAAAGAAAGAAAAGAAAAAATTATTTCCCTAAAATTCTTGATAAAAAATATAAAGATTTACCAACAATAATCACAATTGGAAATTATTCTGTTGTAAGTGATCTAGATGATGGTGGAGAACTATTTACTTTGCTTATTAGAAATAAAAACTTAACAAATGCTTTGAAAAGGCTATTAGTTGTAGTCAGAGATTCAGGCAATGTTCCAGAAGGATTTGAAGAAAAATTTAAAAAAAATAGTTAAGAAATAGTAAAATTAACAAGAACTTAGAAAAACTAATCAACACCTCTATTAAAATGTCCAGTTGTATATTTTCTTCTAATCTTTTTATCATCAAACTGACCTTTTAAAATATCTTTATAGATACCTATAAACTTTTCATCATCTTTTTTTAGATCAAGGAAGAAATATTTAATACCAGCATCTAACAAATAATTTGTTTTGTTGAATAACCCTAATGGAATATTATTAAGAATATAAGTATAACCCCTTCTCCTAATTATCTTAAAGTGTCTACCTTCTTCATCAACTATATCAGGAGCATTTATTTTCTCTTTTGTCGTCATCAAAATTATATCACCATGTACAAAAGATATGAAATTTTTGTTTTTGAATTTTTTTAACTCAAAAAGGCTTAATTCTGGAGAAATGATAGGAAGAATTTTAACATTTGGTATAAGTTGTTGATAATAGTCAAGGTCAATATCATTGAAACAATTGAATGAATAATCTAAATGAATCTTTTTTTGTTTTAATTCCTTATAATTCTCAAGCAAATAAGATAAAAGTCCTCGATTAGAAATAAGTAAGCCATCAGGATTTATTTTCTTTATTTTATCAAGGATAAATGGAAGTTCTGAATCATTAATAATACGTGGTGTTGAAACAAAGAAAAGCGAATTTTTCAAAACATTTTTAACAGTTTCACAGGCTTCATTATAAATACATAAATAAATAATATCAGCATGTTCATTATCCATTTCAATTGCAGATTTTTTACTATGAACCTTAACAAATAGCTTAGGTGGATCTTTATTTTCTATAGATTCTAAATCCATTTTAATATCAGGAAGATCAGAAAGATTGGGAAGATTAAGGTTACCTAAATCATGTGATATAATCTCTTCTCCTAAATCAACAACCAAATCAACAGAAGAGGTTTTGTATATTGATGAGCCTTCTTTTGTTTTCTTTAAATTAATCTCAACAAGATCATCTTTCTTAGCAAAAGATGTCTTATTCCCATTAACTTTTATATATCCAATAGTATTTCCATGAACAATACTATCTTTTCCCTTCTCTTCAACCCATATACTAACTCCATCTCCAATTCTTAGATCCTTTCTTAGTTTAATTTTACCATCTTTGATTATTCCAAGAAACAATCCCCTATTCATAGGCATTTTTGAGTCAACAATAGAATCATTAAATGCAAAACCTGTTGTAAATTCCCTGTTAAAAGCTATCATAAGGTCATCCATATCCCTTTCATTAATTTTAAAAATAGGTTTAGTATTTGATTTAGGATTTAATTTAGGATCTGATTTAGTATTTGATTTTATTTTTGTATTAGTTAAAACTAAGTCATAAGCAAGATTCAAGTATTTCTTATATATTTTTGCTACAGTTGCAACATATAATGGAGACCTTAATCTACCTTCAACTTTTAATGATGAAACACCTGTTGATATTAGCTCTGGTAATTTAGATAGAAGACATAAATCCTTAGTGCTTAAAATATATTTATTATTATACTTTTGTCTACAAGGTTGAGCACACCTTCCCCTATTTCCACTTCTTCCGCCTGCAATTGATGAAAACAAACACTGGCCACTATAACATAAACACAAAGCACCATGAACAAATACCTCTGTATCATGTTCCTTAGATATATTTGTTATTTCTTCTATACTTAATTCTCTTGGAAGAACAACTCTATCAACTTCTTTTGGTACTGCATATGAATTTGTTGAGGTTGCTTGAGTAGAAATATGTATACTAAGTTTTGGAAAATGCTTTTTTATATGAGGGATAAAACAAACATCTTGTATAATAATTGCATCCACACCAGCTACGTTACATATAGCTACAAGATGAAAATAATCATCAATTTCTTTGTTCTTAATTAAAGTATTAAGTGTAACATAAACTTTAACACTATGTTTATGACAATAATCAACTATAAAATATATATTTTTTTCATTAAAATTATCTGCAGATATTCTAGCATTAAACTTATCTAAACCTAAATAAACAGCATCTGCACCATTATTAACAGCAGCTCTTAAACACTCCATATTACCAGCAGGTAAAAGTAATTCTGGTTTTTTAATCTGATTTTGCCCCATATATCTAGAGATATAAGTGTAGTTTATATTATTTTGCATATGTCAAGAACTACCAGTCAATAAACTAGCGGAATTCTGACATGTTATAAGAAATTTCTTGTTCTAAATATTCTTGATGAATATATTTATTCAGAATGCCTTAATACTTTATAGAAACTATCAAATAAATCATCATCTGATGTTATTTGGCAAAATCCTGCACCTAATTTAACACACACATCATGAATTTTAGAAGAATGATCATTTAATTTTTGTACATATTTCTGTCTTAAACGTCTGCTCATAAATGTTTTTAATATTTGGTTTGTTTCTGAATCAAATAATTTAACATCACCATACATTTTCATTTCTTTCTCTTCTCTATCTAAAACTTGTACAACCTTAACTTCATGTTTACCTAATCTCATTAATCCATTTTTTATTTCCTCTTCATCAAATAAAAAATCACTAATTACTAAAACCAAACATCTTCCTTTTAATTGCTTTTTATAACGCATCATGGCTTCTTCAAAATTAGAAACACCTTTTACTTTAATATTATTAAGCCTATCAACAAGAGATGCAAGCTGAGACATACCTCTTCTGGGTTTAACAGCATCTAATTCATTTGCAAAAGTTGAAAATTCAAATTTATCATTTTCCTTTAAAGCCATGTATGCAAAACCTAAACCAATCATTGAACCATATTCATATTTTGTTTTGTGTTTACCAAAATCCATACTTGAACTTTTATCTATTATAATATGCACGGACAAAGTTCTATCTTCTTCATACTGCCTAGTGTACAATTTATTGGTTCTAGCAAATACTTTCCAATCTAATAGTCTAATGTCATCACCTGGAACATAATACCTGTAATCCTTTATTTGAAGGCCTCTACCCATTGCAATTGAACGCCTTGCACCTTTATAATTAGAAGTAACTCTTTTCCTAACTATTAAACTAAATCTCTTTAATTGTTCTAAAAAAGCTGTGTCTATCATTTTTTATGGGGGTTTAAAATCTGAGGTTAAAAGTCTGAAGAAAAAACAATGAGGCCTGTGGTTTTTTACCTCTTACTTCAAACTTTTTACTTCAAACTTTATTTCAAATGTGCCTTTAGGATTTCCTTAATAACATCATCTGTAGATAACCCTTGTCTTTCTGCTTCGAAATTTAAGATTAATCTGTGCCTTAATACAGGATAAGCCATCTTTTCAATATCTTTTACACTTACATGACTTCTTCCATTCATTATTGCATAAGCTTTTGAAGCTAAGATTAAACCAATTGAAGCTCTTGGAGAAGCACCATACTCAAGATGTTTTTTCTCTGTTCTTGTTGCTGCTACAATCTTAACAACTGAAGCAGCTAAATCATCAGCAATTGGAACTTGTTTAGTAAGTTTTTGTAGTGCTAAAAAACTTGTCTTTCCTAAGATCTTTTTAATATTTTCTTCTTTAGCTACTTTTGTATATCTCCTAACAATTTCTACTTCATCATCATAAGGAGGATAATCAACCCTAATTTTCAACAAAAATCTGTCTGTTTGTGCTTCTGGTAAAGGATAAGTTCCTTCTTGCTCAATTGGGTTTTGTGTTGCTAATACAAAAAATGGCCTGTCTAATTTATGAGTCTTACTACCAACTGTAACTTGTTTCTCCTGCATCGCCTCTAACAAAGCAGATTGTGTCTTTGGTGTAGCTCTGTTAATCTCGTCTGCTAATACAATATTTGAGAAAATTGGTCCTTCTTGGAACTTAAAGAATCTTTTTCCACCAACTTCTTGAATTATTTCAGTACCTGTAATATCTGATGGCATTAAGTCAGGAGTGGACTGGATTCTTGAGAATTTCATATCCATTACATGAGATAATGTATTAATTGTAAGAGTTTTACCTAATCCAGGATAACTTTCAAGTAAAGCATTATTATCACATAACATTGCCACCATAATTTGCTCAATTACTTCTCTTTGTCCAACAACAACTTTATTCATCTGTTTAAAAACAGCATCAAAGGTTCCTTTTAATTTTTCAATGTCAATCATTTTGATTACCTCGTTTTTTTGAATTTTTTAATTATCATTTTGAAATCAATCAATTTTATATGTTTAAATCAATCAATTCAGTCTCTTTAAATCAATTAATCTTTTGTCTCAAATTAATCAATTCCGTATTTCCTTATCTCTCCAAAGTATTTCCTTATATATATTCTTTTCTTTTTAGGAAGCAATTCCTCAAAGCTTTTATCAGATTGTTCAAATATATCCTCTGGAAGATATAAATCCCTCATACCATTATCCCTTCTCGTTGATAAAGCCATCTCATTAATCAATACATCATCATTTAAATCCTCAATATCAACATCTGCTTCTAACAAACTATTTGGAACAAGCCCTTCTAAAACATTCTTATCATTTCCAAAAGATAAAGTAGATAATCCAGATTTAAGATCATAAATAAGCATATCATTTGATGTAGCAAATAAGACAAGCCCAGAAGCTACAATAATAGCTAATAATATATATGTGATTTTTTTAATATCAATAAAACTGGAAATAGGAACATCTCTTAATGATTTTAATACACCCATATGAAGTTTTGATACAACATAATTTACAACATTTTCATAGTCAGCAGCTGTTCTTAGTCTTTCCATTAAAACGGGATTTTTCTTCTCAATCTCTATTAAATTCTTTGAATTAACTGATTTATGTAGAGCAACTGCAAAGAAAATCATTGCAATTGTAATTGATATACCCCAATAATAAAAGTTAAACATACTTAAAACAAAGAATGAGATTAAAAAAACGAGTAATGCCATTAGAAAATTCATGAATAAAACTACCTTATTCTGTGTTTCCCTTACTTCTTTTATTGCTGATTTGAATTCATGCATTTTTTTTTACCTTCTTTACCTTTAAACATATTTTATTCTTAAACATATTTTTCTTTGTTTTTTACTTTTTAATATCACTTTCTTCTTGTAATACAACAAACTTACTTACTTACTTACTTACTTACTTACTTACTTACTTACTTACTTACTTACTTACTTACTAATCTACAAAAGATTAATCCACAATATTTTTTACACATTCAATATCATCATTATCTGCACAGTTTTGAATATCATCTAAATCATCTTCAATATTTTGAACTTTCTTATTTAGTTTTTCAATATTATTTTCAGCAGCACTTAAAGCAGCTAATTTTTGATTTAAGTCATTTGTTGTATCTTTAAGCTCTGTTAATGTTGCAGTTAAATCATCTTTTGTTTCCTTTAATACTTTTTGAGTTTCTGTAAGCTCACCTTCTGTTTGTTCATAAATCTGATTATACTCTTCTCTTGCTTTTTTTTCAATACTCAATGTTTCATTAAGATTTTCACTAATATTAACTTTATCATTTTCACATACTTTTAAATTAAAGGCTGTTTGTGTTAAATTATGAAATGTATCTTTATAAACACCATCTAATTGATTATAATCTACATTAACATCACCCATTGCATATGTAAAATACAATGTTAATAAAACAGTTGCAGCAATAATTACACCTATTAAAAACAACAAATTAAAGTTTATATCTTGTTTCATGAATGACATTTTTTCACCTTTTATTATAATTTTAAATTATTATTATAATCTATCCTCTACTTTTTATTTTTTCCTTAATTCTTCTAATTAGTATTTCAATTAAAAATAGTACCATGGCAGCAATAGTAAGATACCAATCAACATACTTTTTGTTTAATAACTCAACTTTTGCTTTGTCTTTTGCTTTTTCAACCATACCATCTATATCTTTAATTGAAAAGATATTTCCTCCTGTTTCTAATACAAGTAATTCAACGGCATTATTATTATAACCAATATATTTGTATTCGGGATCATAATTAACACCAAATTCTTTACCTTTAATTTTACCAAAACCAATTTCTTTAGGAATGACCATACATTCATAATGGTCTTCGACACTATAAAAATTACATTCTGAGTTTCCTGGAGCTGTACTACCTTTATATTCAACTTTTGTTTCATGATTAACAATTGCATTTGTTACTCTTACATATGACTCACGCTTCCTATTAGGATCACCAACACCCCAATCCATTAAACGATAAACTAAGAAAATGTTTTGAGGAGTGTACATTTCTTGAGACCACTCTGTACCATCATCTGTAGAGATAACTCCAACTTTATTATAATTATTAACTGAAACTATTGGTGTACCTGTCCCTGTTGTAACTAAAACATCAGCTGCTGCAGTTGGTACAACTGAATTATATCTAAATAAACCACCAGATAAACTTAATCCCTGTGTTATCCAATGATTTGCATTTGAAATAATTAAATTTTTCTCAAATAAATTTTCAACATCTTGTGGATTTTTTACAAACATACCTCTACCATAAGAACTAATTGATTGTCTTGATTTTTTCAATGCTGTGTCGTCAAATTGTTTATTAACTAAGTTATAACTATGAATCCTAGTTCCTTTATTTCTCATTGACTTCATTGACTCAATTGATTTTTTAAAAGTTGCATCAAAAATTGCACCATCAGTAATTACAATAACATTATTATTTCCTTGCTTTCCTTTTAATATTTCATCTGCTTTTCTTAAACCTAAGTGTAGTGATGCTGGACGATACCATTTAACACCATCTATTTCACTAACATCATCGTGATTCAACATATCTTTTGCTAACTCATCTTTATCTTTAATTAATTTCCAATCTGAAACAACTTCACCAACATGTGCAAAACTTACAATTGCAACATTAATTTTTTCTTTTCTATACAAAAGACTATTTAAAATATCATTAGCTATAAGCTCTTCCCTAGTCATTTTTTCACTTATATATCCTGAGCCATCAACTAATATAACAAAGTTAAAATCAACACCTACTGCTTCCATATGGCCACGTTTAACAGGCAATAATAAATCAATATTTGAACTTGTTAAAAAAGATTTTTCTCCACCAACAACAATCATACCATTACCTTCATCTGTAAATGTTTCTAAAACCTGGCTTTGTTGATCTGTGATTGAATCCATCTTATCATTAATTACAACAGAATAAAAATTAGATAAATCATTAGGAACAGCAGAGGTTTTTGAAACTTCATACCTTGCATTTAGTATATTGTCAATATATGAAGTACTGTCAGAAACATACAATACTTTTGGTTTTTTAACAATTTCAACAACATGATAATATTTATTATTAATTGCATATTGATCAGTGGAAGTAATTTCAGCAATTATTCTAAATTGACCTAGCTGATCAAATCTATGCTTAATTTCAATTTGTTCTTCGTCTGTCTCTTTATCAAAAACTACTTTTCCAGCTACAACTATTTTTACATTAACAGGAACTTTTGCATTTATAATATTTACATTAAAGACAAATTCAGTATTGATAATTGATGTATATGGGCCATTTATTGAAATACTTGCATCTTGGAAATTTTCTTCAAGTTTAACAGCGTTAATTGTTGTATTGAATTTTTTCGCAAATGTAACAACATCTCTAAAGTCCATACTTTTAGGATCATTATTACCATCGGTGATTATTAATATATTTTTTTTATGTAATTCTCTAAATATTTCGTCACCTAACATCGAAGTTGTTCCTGCTGCCATCATCCTCATGTTTGTAGGTACTTTTGCTTGCAGTTTATCTCTAAGTCCCTCATGATCTAACTCATATAGGGCCATAGAAGATGAATTATCATATAATAAATTAATTTCAGGATTTCCATCTGTTGTTTCTTTTTTGATTACATAAGGAGAAGCTAAAGCAAATACTAACAATCCAAGAATTAATAATCTAGATAAAAATAACCATACCCTATATTTCCATACCCCTCTTTTTTCTTCTTTTTCATATTTTACAAAATTAATAATTAATAGAGTGAATAAAAGTATTACCATAGGAATATACAATAATAACATTTCAGGTGTATCTAATTTAATTATTCCAAAAGATCTGAATGAGCTTAGAAGAGGGATAATTATAAATCACCTCTTACTTTTATGTATAATAATTCAATGAACAAAATAATTAAGGATAAATAAATAAGATAAGTGATAATTGATTTTTTTATATTTGCAACGCCTAATTCCTCTTCATAACCATTTACTTTTTCTTCATTTGTCACATAATTAATATTAGACTCTTTTTTATCAAATAAGTTAACAAAAACGTTTCTACCTCTAACTGAATATTTTCCTACTTGTTGAAATTGAATAGAAGATTCTTTTAATTTTTTATTATTAGGTGTAATAATTTGAACATCATTATCAAAAACTAATTTATCACCTACTCTGTAATTTATATTATTAACATTCTCTGCCCCCATCATATAATCAATTAGTTGCTGCCAAAATAAAGGATAAGAGATATCAAACTTAAATTTACTTTGTGTATCAAAGATACCATAATAAGTGATTTTTCCATTACCATAATCTGAAATAGCAATAACAGTTGAATTATCTTGTGCATTTGCCAATACAGTTGTTCCTTTTTTAGGGGATGCTTTATAGTAATTATTAGTTTTAGAAAAACTCAAATCATTAGTTATTTCATTAATTGTTTGTAAATTAAATACATCTGTTGGATTATTTGCTAAACTACCAAGATTAACAGGAATTAGTTTTTTTAGCTTTACTTTGTTTAATGTAGGTGAACCAGCAATTATAAAACTTGCACCCTTATCTTTAACTAATTTTCCGATTTTATCAATTGCTCCACTAGGTAATTTATCTGCATCAACACTACCTAAAATAATTAAATCATGATCAATTCGTGGCATTTTAGGTGGCTCAGCAGTTTCAATATCCATATCTACATCCCATGTTAATCCATATGCACTTAATGCTGGTAAAATATAACTTTGTTTTTCATTTGTTATTAATAATGCTTTAATTTTCTTCTTAATTGGAGTATATATATGTGCTTCATTATCTATACTTAAATCATCTTTAATTAATAATTTAACTTTATTATCCCCTTCCTTATTTTCAAATACAATTTTTTCATCCATATTTGGTAAAATTGCAATATTTTTTTTAACACCATTTATTTCAACATCAAATTGTTGACCAACATCATTATAATTATGAATAGTTATTTTTGTTTCTTTTTCTGATATGTCAGCATCCACAATACCAATATTATTTTTTTTAGCTTCTGCTAAAATAACAAATTCAACATGAACTCCTTTTGCTTCTAAAGTTTTCTTAGCTATTATTGGTTCAATACTATCTGTATTAACCATATCACTAATTACTACAACTCTCCCTTTTTCTCCTGATAATAAATCACCTGCAGCTAATATTGAGTTGCCAATACTAGATAAACTATTGGTTGGCTTGACTGAATCTAAAAGATTTGTTGCTTCTTCTTCTTTTCCCGACTGAAGTAATATCAACGGCTCATTATCAACAATTACAATACTTGTTCTATCGCTGATATAACCTCTTGCTTTACTTAATGCTTTATCAAACATTGTTGAACCTGCAAGAGAAGTTTCTGCTGTACCCATACTTGCACTTGTATCTAAAACAATAACAGTATGCTCTTTACTAATATCTTTATCTGTGAAAAAGAATGGCTGAGTTGCAGATACTGCTAAAGTAGCAATAAGTAAAAAATGGAAAATAAGTAGGAAATCTCTTAATAATTTTTGGAAAAATGATTCTTTCTTTGACTTGCCTTTGTCTTTTGTTAGAAAAATTAGAGAAGGAATTGTTTTTTGTATTGGTTTAGGTCTTATTAGATAGATTAATATTAAGATTAATAATCCTATTAATGCATATAGACCAAGTGGATTATCAATATAACTATAAATCGTTGTCTTTAAACCTAATAATGATATCATCTCTTTTCCTCTTTTTTCTTATATACCATAGTATATAAGTAGTTTAGTATAGCATTTTAGATACTAGGGTAAATATAAAGGTTTTGGTTTTGCGAAGTAAAAACAAAGCTTGCTAAGGCCATGATTTAGGATTGTTTTGATTTTGGGAGGTTATATTTATTTAAAATCTGATAATATACCTGGATGAAAAAATAATAACAATGGTCAGGCGAACATTTAAATCCAACAACATGGCCGGGCGAGGCGAAGCCGAGTAGGACTTTAGTCCGTCCGTGCCGTGGTTGTTGTTGGATTTATTGTTAATATACTAAGTGTTAATATACTAAGAAAAAAAAGAAAATCACGGGAAACACGTCCTCCGGACCTAGTAAAACAAAAAAGAAATTATGCCTTTGGTTTTTGGGCTAATACACACATTAAACCATTTAACAAAAAGCTAGAAACAACATTTAAACCTAACAAAATAGTCATGTCTGTACCTACAAAAATTAATGTGTAATTTAGCATTAATACATACGCCACAACAGTAATAGCCACTGATAAGAAAGGCATCATTCTTAATAATAATGATATTGGTTTTGATGAAATTACGAAAAAAGTAACAACCAAACTAAAATAAGCAGGCATCATAGTCATTATTATCTTAACTAAACTATGATCAGTACTCATACCCATGAAAAGAACAAATACTGATAATACAAATATTGAAAATAATAATACTAGGCCAGAAGGGAATACAGTGGTAATTGGATGATCATAATCTACTACTTTTCCTTCTTTGATTAATTTTATTGCTTTATCTATCATGTCTTTGTGATGACCTGATCTAAGTAAAGCACTTTTAATTGCACTTGTAGAATATCCATTTTTTAACTGCTTTTGCATGTAATCCACTAACATGTTTTGAATATAGAAATACATTTCCTCAGTCATATCTTTCTTTGTTGAAATTTGTTTGTGTTCTGGTTTTAGATTACCTAGATTACTAACAACATGATCAACTAATTGTTTTTTATAACCATATTTAAAAAGAGCAGTTTTAATATCTTCAAGATCATAACCCTGTTCAACCTCAAACTTAACATAACTTGTTAAGTGCTTAATTAGATATTCTTCTTGCATTTTATTGTTCTGGTGTATTTATGTTTATATATGTTTTGGATTTACAAAGTAAATACAAAGCTTGCTAAATCTTTGATTTAGCATTGTTTTGGATTTTAGTTAAAAAATACAATCCTTACTTAGTCTAGAATTTAATATTGTTTTTAAAATATATAAGAAAAAAATAAGAAAAAATTAAGTTACTGTGAAAGTAAATGTTTGTTCTGTTTCACTAATCTTCAATATACATGGATATGTTCCTCTATCACTAGTTTTTGGTACTTTAACAACAATCATATATTGACCTACTTCAGTGATAGGAATACTTGTTCCAGCTGCAGTAGTTTTTAATTCTAATTCTCCACCATCAATATTAGGTGAACATGTTATTTCTGGAAGTATCTCTCCTGTAAGATCTTCATTTTCATCATTATAAAATGCAATTGGTAATTTAACTTGTTTTCCACGACCAATTTCAATTTCACTCTCAATACAAATTGGTGCATCAGATTTTGGTGGATTAATATCACAAGCTTGTGGCAATTCAGGTATATCAAATCTTAGTTGATTAATAATATACATACCAACACCTAACATTGCAAACGCTAAAATTACAATAATAATCATATTTATAGAAAGTTCAAATGCTTTTTTGTTTTTCATTATATCACCTTGATTATTTAACTTTATATTATAATTCTAAAGTAGATATATAAAGTTTTCGGCAAATTTTGATTTTAATCAATAATATTTATAAACTTAAAATGAATACTTAATAAAATGACAGATACAAAAACCATGCCTGATAAAGAATTCAAAGAACTATCTAACTATTGTAAGGAAAAGTTTGGTGTTACAATAGATAAGAAAATATTCTTTAAGTATTTTAAAAATAAAAAAGATTTTGGAATGTGTTTATCTTATTTAAGATCTGATACAAACTCTAATTTTCTAAATAATACAAAGAGTATCTGTCCAAAATGTGGTAATATTCTTTTACGTACAAACTTATTTGTTATAGATGGAGCTATGGCAAAAGAAGGATCTGATGATTCAATTGGTGGTAATGATTACCTTTGTTTAAAATGTGGTGTAGCATGTAAAATTATTGAAAAACCTAAAGATAAAAAAAAATTACATAATTGCAAACCAAGACTTGTATTCATAGATAAACCTAAATTTGGAACAATGTACGTTGATTAAATTAATTAAATGTTAGAACTATCTTAGAACTAATTGACCATAAACACCATCATATCCAGGTATTACTTTTAGTTTACCTTCTCTGTTCTTGAGAATAGCGTCTGTAATTTTATCATTTGTTCTCTTCAATAATTCTTTTTTGGAAAGATTCAACAACACATTGTATTCATTTGTATCTTTGATGATTCTATAATATTCTTCATTTACTGTTTTTGTTGCAACTGCTCTACCTAAAACTGCTGAAAGGATTTCTGATAATGGTATTAATGTTTTAAAATCTTTGACATTATCTTGCTTATTTGGATTTGGTTTGTAATTTTCAGGTCTTTCTTTGTCTGCTAATTGTTCTACCCTATACAAAACACCAATTGTTAAAGGCTTCCCACATTTAGGACAGATACCTTTATGTTTTAATGTTTCATTTGGTTCCATTGAAATATTACAATTTCTATGTCCATCAACATGATATTTACCATAACCAGGATCAACTTCAACAGTTCCATGTAATCCTTCTCTTGTTCTGATAGCTTTAAGAATGTCTTTATATGTTAATTTTGCAATTGCTTCGTTATAATCTGAAATTGCGTTTTTATCATTTGAATTAATATCTATATTTTTCATATGTTTAAAATCAAATAAAGTTGCTTCTCTACCCAAACGCCAAGGCCAATAACTATGTGAATCAGAAAAGGATAAAAGAGAGATTTTGTCTAGCTCTTTAATTCGCCAATTCATTTGTGGATCAGAAGACAAACCAGTTTCAATTGCATGAATTGATTTTGTTTTTTCTTGAAATGCATCTTTTAATGAATCAAAACCTGAACTAGAACCAAACATACCAAAATGTGGTGTCCAAATGTGAGCTGGAATTATCTCAATATCTTTGCTAATAGAATGTAACATTTCAACAAATTCAGGACATGGAATTTTAAAAATAGGACGTCCATCATAATCAATTCGTCCTCTTTTTTTGAGTTCATCTGTAATTTGATCAACAACTTCAAAGTTTGGAGCAAGAAGAACATTATGAACTTTTCTTCCTTTGCCTAAGTCAGTGTACATTAATGATAATTCATTTGAAAGGATGAAAGGAAAAGGATTGTGTGCTTTTGACTGATCAATTGTTGAATCTATTTTTGGTTTTGTTTTTAATATTCCTGTTCCATCTTCTGTTAATTCACTCTTTAATTCTTTAATCCATTCTGGATGTGCAAAGTCAGATGTTCCCAAAAGATTAACACCTTTAATTCCAGCATATTTCTCTAATGTTTTTATAGACAAATCTTTAGAACAAGCTCTGCTGTATCTAGAATGTAAGTGTAAGTCTGATATTAATTGCATTTAAGTTGAGAAGATGAGATAATATTAAAAGTTTGTTAATTTTATAGGGTGGTGGGTGGGGGCTCCTAGGGGGATGGTTAATCTTTTCTCACTAATATTTATAAAATTAAATTACATTAAAACAAAATTAGTTTAAAATAAAATAAAAAATTCATGAGCTATATGTCCTTCGGACCTAGTGTAGAAAAACTAATAGAAAAAAGAAAAAAATAGATTTATCCAATAAATCCCCTAATAGAAGCTGCCCTTGTTATTAATTCAGTAAATGATTCTGTGTCTTGTATACTTGATTTCTTTAGTTCCTTCATTATAGCAGTGGTTAGTTGTTTATGTTCTTCATTTATTTCTAATTTTGATGATCCTGATAAATCCATTATTCCAATTTTTTCAAGTGCTGAATTAACACCTTCTTTAATCTTTAATGGCAAAAATTCTAAATTATCTTTATTAAAATACCTCATTGCATTTTCTAAGTCATAATCAAGATTAGCATAACATGTTGATTTTAAATAGTCAATATCTTTTGAATCTAAAGCATTTAATCCTAAAATCTCAGGAGGCAGACCTATGGAGTAGAGGGCGCAACAAAATTTGATTGCTCTTGGCAATTGAATGTTATCATTTGCTCTACTATAACCAAATAAACCAATATGTAATTTTCTTTTTCTTCTTAGAGGAACAAAATTAGAAATATTATTAATCATTTCTGCCAATAATCTAATTTGTTTCTTATATTCCATTGAAACTTTTTCTATAATCTTTAGAATTTTTTCTTCCTCTAAAAAATGTGGCTTTTTTTGTTTAGTATTATTGATTATTTCAATTGCTTTTTTTGTTTTTTCTAGTGGTTGATCATACTTAAAAGAAGATTGTAAAGTATAAGTTTGAACTGAAGGATAACCCCTCATAATTTGTTCAGCAGTATCTGGTTTAAAATTACCTCGAAATGGAGAACTGCCGCAACCAAAGATAGGAAAAATATCAACAGATGTTTTTTCTTGTAATTTATGAAGTTTTACTAATGCTAATTTGTTTAATAAGATTGCAGATAATGAACTATAATTAAGAGCTGGATCACTTCTTGCCAACCAAACTCTTTGATGATCTTTAATTTTTTGTATTTTTATATACTCTTCAGCAATTTGATCTACTTTTAGCATGCTGTTTAAATCCTCAACTAATGGTGTTACTCTTATTGATTTTGGATTAAAGTTGCCAAGCCATTTCCCAATATTTATATCATTGTTTAACAAACTTATATCTTGAACACCTGCTACATGTTTTTCATAATATTTTGCAACCCTAGCAATATCTAAAGCAGAACTAGTCATTGGAACATATACTTCACTTATAGGAGGGATATTAATTTTACTAGTTTTAGAACTAGCTTTGTAAAATTTAAACGCTGTATCACAATATCTTGGGATTGTATTCAAAACCTCAATTACAATCTTTGCTTCTATTTTCTCAATATTGGGATTTGGAATTCTAAAAGATAATATCTTGTCCTTTCCTAAAATATTTCCCATAAAATAATCAGGATACTTGGTAAAAAGTTTTTTTATTATAAAGTTATCTGCTTCCTTACCTTCATAATCAAATAATTGTTCCTGACAATTTAAAGTTGAAAAAACATAATAAGCTTCATCAATTTCATCTTCTCCATTTAAAACTGAATTATCTGAGAAAATAGGAGAATGCACATTATCAGGATGTTGTGTTGACATAGTTCTAGGTATAAATGACATCTTAACATTGAAAAGTATAAGGATTATATAAATATAGTTAAAATTTAGTTAAAACTAAATTAAAAAAAGAATTGAAAAATACAAAATATATCATTACTCTCGAATAGAGATTTTATTTTTTTATTTTTATAATTAGAAAAGTATATAAAGAAGTTTGAATTCCTAAATTTGTTCAAAAAGAGTGTTTGAAAAAAAACTTGAGGTGGTACATTGAACAAATGCTTATGTGGTGATGTCCCAAAAAAAGGTGACCATTACTGTAGAAATTGTGGGCAAAAACAAGAACAACTACTAGATTCATTTTTATGTGAATGCGGAGCAGATGTTTTTGAAACAGATGGTTTCTGTCATGCATGTGGTGTTAAATTTGATGGTATTGAAGAAGAAGAAGAATTTCTAAATAGTACATTAAGTTGTAACACATGTGGTAATGGATTATAATTTCTTTTTATTATTTTACTTTCTTTTTTTACTAGGTTCGGAGTACTTTCAAACTTGTTTGGAAGCTCAATAATCTCGATGAAGTAGGGATTATTTTTGCGTATTTCCCGTGACTTTAATTTTTCATTAGTTTTATTACGTTAATAGAAAAAATAACAACAACAAAGGCATGGACGGACATTTTTCTACGAAAAATATCCTATTCGGCTTCGCCCCATCCGGCCATTGTTGTTATTTTTTCATTTGCCTTGTAATTGGATTTAATTTAAAACATAAACTTAATAATAACTAAAGATTAACATATTAATATGCCAACAAAACAAAAAATAACCCAATTTATGAAAATTCTTGGAAAAGAGTATAAAACATTTACAAAACCAATAGTAACTGAGATGAGTGAAAAAGGTCATGACCCTTTTAAAGTTCTGATAAGCACTGTGTTAAGTCTAAGAACTAAAGATGAAACAACTGCAAAAGCGAGCTATAGATTATTTAAAATTGCAGATACCCCTAAAAAGATTCTTAAATTAAGTGTTTCTAAGATTGAGAAGTTAATATACCCAGTTGGGTTTTATAAGACAAAAGCTATAAGAATTAAAGAGATTTGTAAAGTACTTATTGATAAATATAATAATATAGTACCTGATGAAATAAATGAATTATTAAAATTAAAAGGTGTTGGTAGAAAAACAGCTAATTTAGTTGTTTCATTAGGGTATGGAAAGCCAGGCTTATGCATTGATACGCATTGCCATAGAATCCCAAATAGATGGGGCTGGATAAAAACAAAGACACCACTAGAAACAGAAATGGAGCTAAGGGAGATTTTGCCAGTGAAACATTGGAAAGAGTTCAATGATTATTTAGTAGCATATGGACAAAACATATGCAGACCTGTTTCTCCAAGATGTTATATATGTAAATTAAAGAAATATTGTAAATATAAGAATAAAACAATAAAAAAATAATTAAAAGAAAAGAAAAAATTACTTTTTCTTAAACTTTGAAGCAAATTTCTTAACAAGACCTTGTTTTTTTGCTGGCTTTGGTTTCTCTGCTGGCTTTACTGCTTTTGTTGTTGTTTTCTTTTTTGTTTTTGCAGGTTTAGTTTTAGTTGTTTCTGTTTTAACTGCTGGCTTTGATATAACTTTAACTACTGGCTTTGTTATTGGTCTTGCTTCTTGTTTTGGTATAACCTTAACTTCTGGCTTTGCATTTACATTAGGTACTGCTTTTTTCCCATCTGATAAATTTATCTTAGGTAATACTTGAGCAGAAGGACCTGTTTGTTGTACATTACTTGTTGCTCTTAACATACCAGGTGTTGTAGGTTTGTAATTTTGTTTTTGATGTTTAAAATCTTTTTTCTGAAAATTACCTTTTTTATTATTGTTATGGTTATTATTTTGATTATAACCACCTTTATAACCAATTAAATATTTTGCTGGATTTTTTTCAAGATCATGGAAATCATCTGCTGTTTCTTTAAGATGTTTTGAAGCAGTTTTTCCAAATGCAATAACTTCCCCTCTGCATCCATGGCTTTGTAGGTATTGTAATAAATCTTTAAAGTCTCCATCTCCAGAAACTAATACAACTACGTCAACTTTTGGACTTAATCTAACAGCATCCATTGCTATCCCAATATCCCAGTCTCCCTTTTTAGCTCCACCAAGAAAGATTTGTATATCTTTTGCTTTAACTTCAATACCTATTTTGTTCAGAGCATCATGAAAATTAACTTCTTCCTTTATATCAGTCTTAATAACATATGCGATTGCTCTAGTCAACTTCCTATTTGAAACAGCTTGACTTAATATATTAGAAAAATTAACTTTCTTATGATATAGCTGTTTCGCACTATAATACATGTTTTGTACATCAAATAGTACTAATATTCTTTGTTCTTTATGTTTCATACTTTAAACCCCACTTTCTTCATATCTTCTTTATATTTTATTTATATTTTATTTATATCTTCTTCATATAACTTATAGATATATATCTAATGTTAATAGTTTGAGTGGTGGTATTAAAAGGTTGTGTTTTGAAGGCTTGGATGGTTTGAAGCTTGTAAGGCTTGGAAAGCTTGTAAGGCTTGTAAGGCATTTTGAGTTTTTTACTAGTGGGCCCACTAGCAAATAAACAATTTGCCCTACAAACCTTACTAACCCTACAAGCCTTACTAACCTTACAAGCCTTTCTTTTTCCACCAAAAACTATTTATACAACTTCTCACAGGAATAATATTGCAATGGACACTATGGATTGTATTTATACGAGAAGATCTATTCGTAAGTATAAAGATATCCCTATAGAATGGGAATTAGTTGGTAGAGTTGTAGAAGCTGGTAGTCTTGCACCTACAGCAGGAAACATACAAGATTTTAGATTTATTGTTGTGCAAGATGAAACAAAAAGAAAACAATTAGCAGAAGCATGTTTACAACAATATTGGATGGAATCTGCTCCAACAATTATTGTTGCATGTGCTGAGATAAAAAGAGCAAAATTATTCTATGGAGTAAGAGGAGAAAGATTATATACTATACAAAATGTAGCTACTGCAATGGAAAATATGTTATTAGCTGCACATAATTTTGGATTAGGTGCATGTTGGGTTGGAGCATTTGATGAAAACATGGTAAAAAGAATATGTGGTATTCCTGATTATGCTAGAGCACATGCAATCATGACCTTAGGACATCCAGATGAACAACCTCCAAAACCACAACAATATAAATTAGAAAATTTATTCTACTTTGAAAAATATAATAATAGAATTAAAGATATCCATGTTGTTTTAGGAGAATATAGTCCAACAATTGCAAGACATGTAAAAGAAACAAAAGAAAGTTTAGATAAATCAACAGGGAAATTATTAGGTCATGTTGGAAAAGCAATTAGTAAATTAACTGGAAAAAAGAATAAGTAAAAATTAAATTATTAATTATTTCTCGTATACAAAACTATTATCCTAAAATATGAATTCATTAAACAAAACTCCTTATTTTTATCCAAGTATAGTAATCTATATACTACAACATATATATCCCAGTCTAGAAGTCTTTATATATTAGTTCAAAGCATAAAAAGAAATATAATTGAGTTTTTTGGCGAAAACTCACATCAAATTTTGGCGTACTAAATTTTGGCGAATTTACTTGTTGGCGCAAGCAACTTATTCTAAAGAGAGTAATGTATACACTCGTATTTAAAGTTAATGGTAGTGCAAACTATATACCAAAGAATATAGATACACCACACACCACGACACTAAGAGTGCATTGCTAAATTAAAAATAAAAAAGGGGAGGGGTTCAAAAATGGACTTTATCGTAAAAAACGCAATGGAAAACCAGAGTGCCTATACTGGACAATTTGAAGTAGGACAAGCTAACATCAAAGTTATTGGCTGCGGAGGCGCAGGAAATAATATGGTAAATTGGCTGTACAAAAAAGGAATTAAGGGTGCAGAAATTATTGCATGTAATACAGACAAACAACATCTAGATGTTACTGAAGCTGATAAAAAATTCTTAATTGGTAAAGAAGTTACTAAAGGTTTAGGATGTGGAGGATTTCCACAAAAAGGAGCTGAATCAGCTCAAGAATCCATAAACGAGATTAAAGAAACTATCAAAGGTTCAGATATGATCTTTGTTTGCGCAGGAATGGGTGGTGGAACTGGAACAGGCTCTGCACCAATAGTAGCTGCTGCAGCAAGAGATACAGGATCAATTGTTATTGGTACAGTAACAATGCCATTTAAAATTGAAAGAGCTAGAGTAGACAAAGCAGAATTTGGATTAGCAAAATTAAGAGAAGTTTCTGACACAGTTATTGTAATTGACAATAATAGATTAGTACAAATCGCAGGAAACTTACCTATTCAACAAGCTTTTGCAGTTGCTAATGAATTAATCGCAACAATGATCAAAGGTATTGTTGAAACAATTGCAGTTCCAAGTTTAGTTAACTTAGACTTTGCAGACGTTAAAACAATCATGACAAACGGCGGTGTAGCAGCAATTGGTGTCGGTGCATCTGATACAAACAACAGAGTTGATGAAGCAGTTAATGGTGCTTTAAGTAATCCATTATTAGACATCAATTATGAAGGTGCAACAGGAGCATTAATCCATGTACATGGTGGACCAGACCTAACATTAGAAGAAATCAATAAGGTTGGAGAGCTAGTTACAGATAGTATGGATGACGACGCAAACTGCATCTGGGGTGCAAGAGTTAGTGATGAAATGAAAGGCAGATTAACTGTTATGACAATCATCACAGGTGTTAAATCTCCCTGGATTTTAGGAAAAGAAGCTCATAGAAATAACAAAGAGTATGAAAGTGAAATGCAAGAGTTAAATGATGAGCTAGGCATCGAAGTTATCAGGTAGATTACCTGATTTTTTTATTTTATTTTTTTATTAAATATTTTATCATAATTACTCATAATCATTAGGTAAAAACAATTCATGCTCATACCCTTTTTAGGGTCTTTGTGTGGTGTAAGAAGTTCTTGCCTTCAGGTTTTTGTCACCCCCGACACTCCAACGCCTGAAGGCACTTTTATTCTGTAGATTTTAGAGTATAAATATTTATATACATCATATTATTTCCTTTCTTTATGAATGTAGAAACTACAAAAACACAACTATATTTAGTAAGAACACAAGTAGATGCTACTTTTCTTGATAGAGAGTATAGAATAAAACATCCTTCTGAGACAAGAGAACAACAAGTAGATTTAGTTAGGAAAATTAGTAGAAGATTAAATGAAGAAGGATATGAGAGCTTTGCACCCCCTTTCTTAGGATTATTAGAAGATGGAAGATATGTAATCCCTGTTAATTTTCAACTATGTGCTTATGGTGTTATTAAAGATGGTGTTTCTAAAAATCATTTTAGTGGCCATGAAAGACAACTTGTTGAGTTTATTGATGGGCTTGTCCAAGGAATAATTCCTGATGCACCCATTTGGTGCAGAAAAATAGGGGCAATTGTTGAATATTCTGATAAACCATTGTTAGAAACACACGTTACAAATGAAGAAAAATGTATCATTGCTGAACTTTCTAAAAGGTATGAAATAGTCAATATAACTCTAAATTAAGTTAAACTTTATAAATAAAACATCATTATTTCTATATATGCTATACTTAATTGGATTAGGATTAGGAAATGAAAAAGATATTACAATTAATGGTCTAGAAGCTGTTAAAGAATGTGATGTTGTGTATTTAGAAAACTATACTTCTAGATTGCAATGTGATGTTAGTAAATTAGAGAAGTTGTATGGGAAAAAGATTATTCTTGCAGAAAGATGTGATATTGAGGGAGAAGAAAGCAAAGGTAAAAATCCAATCCTAGAAAATGCAAAAGCAAAGATAAAAGATGAAAAAACAGGAAAAGAAAGAACAAAAAAAGTTGCTTTATTAGTTATTGGTGATCCAATGGGAGCTACAACCCACACAGACATGTTGTTGAGATGTAAAAGATTAGAAATTGAATTTAAAGTTATACATAATGTTTCTATACTAAATGCAGTTGGAATTGTTGGGTTAGAATTGTATAAGTATGGGAAAACAACTTCTATTCCATTTCCAGAACCTAATTTCCAACCAGAAACAGCTTATGATGTCTATAAACTAAATAAAAGAAATGATATGCATACATTATGTCTTCTTGATTTAAGACCAAGTGAAGAAAGATTTATGACAGTGAATGATGGAATTAAAATAATATTAGACATTGGTAAGAAAAGAGTCAAAGACAAAATAGAAAAGAAAGCATTATTCCGAGAAGATACTTTCTGCATTGGATGTGCAAGAATTGGTAGTGATAATTTTATTAAAGCTGGAAAAGCTAAAGATTTATTAGATGTTGATTTTGGTAAACCACCACATTGCTTAATTATTCCTGGAAAACTACACTTTGTAGAGGAAGATGCAATGAAGTTGTGGGAATAAATAAAAAATAATTTTTTCTTCATTAAAATATAGACAACATTAAGTAGTATTGATATTAGAATTATTTAATTAAATTAAACATTGGCTCTATTTCTTAACCCCCTTATTAAAAAGAATACTACAATTATAATTATTACTGCTGCTAACCAACCTGCTTCTGTTAATGCACCTATAACATCAAAGAATTGTGGTGGAGAAGGACACATTTGCATATAATAACCAGACTTTGCAGCAACAAAACTATAAGCAATAAATGCAATTGAGAATACTGCTGCAATCCCCATCCATAACTTTGATAATTGTGATCTTAGCCCAACAAAGACAAGAATAATCATGAAAGTAAATGCAGCCATGATCATTAATCCAAACTGAGGCATTACATTGTTAATTATAATAACAAGATCATAACATGGAGGATATGTTCCTGTAAGATGAGGAACAATAACAAGTAAAGATAAAATAAAAGAGACTGCAATTGCTTGATTTTTTTTGAATACCTGTGTTGTATTTAAAGCTGCATACAAGATTACAAATAATAAGAAAAAAGGTAAGATTACATCAATACCTGCAATTTCTCTAGGATAAGCTAAATAATAAATAACAGTGTCCCATGACATAATGTGAATTATTAGGATTATTGTTTATATATGTTGTTGTTTTAAGATTTATTATGAAAGTAGGGATAATATATATAAATACTAAGCTACTTTTCTCTATCTATGATAGTCTTAGGGATTGAATCAACTGCACATACATTTGGAATTGGTATTGTAAATGATTCTAGAAAAGGAGAAAAGAAAGTATTAGCTAATGTTAAAGATACTTTCACAACTAAAAAAGGTGGTATAATCCCTGCAAAAGCAGCTGACCACCATGTTGATGTATGTGATATTGTATTAAAAGATGCTTTGGCTATTGCTAAACTTAAATTAGAAGATGTTAATGTTATTGCATATTCTCAATCACCAGGAATTGGACATTGTTTAAAAATAGGAGCAATGTTTGCGAGAAGTTTGTCTGCTAAATACAATAAACCTTTAGTTGGAGTGAATCATTGTATTGCTCATTTGGAAATAGGAAGACTTGTTACTTCTGCTAAGGATCCTGTTTTATTATATTTGTCAGGAGCAAACACACAAGTAATTGCATATGAAGGAAAAAAATATAGAATATTTGGAGAAACTTTAGACATGGGTATTGGTAATTTCCTTGATAGTTTTGCAAGAGATTTAGGTTTAGGTTTTCCAGGTGGACCTGTTGTTGAAATATTTGCTAAAAAAGGAAAATATGTTGAACTTCCTTATTCTGTGAAAGGTATGGATATGAACTTTGGTGGAATGCTTACTAATCTTAAACAAAAAATTAAATCTGGAAAGTATAAGAAAGAAGATTTATGTTATTCTATTCAAGAAACTGCTTTTGCAATGATGGTTGAAGTTGCAGAAAGAGCTCTTGCACACTGTGATAAAAAAGAATTATTATTAGGTGGCGGAGTCGCATGTAATAAACGATTACAAGAGATGTGTAATAAGATGTGTAAAGCTCGAGGAGCAAAAATGTTTGTACCAGCTAATGAATTCCTTGTAGATAATGCAGCAATGATAGCTTGGCTTGGTTTATTACAGTTTAAAGCTGGTGATAAGTTGAAGATAGAAAAAGCAGATATTAAACCTTATCTAAGAACAGATGAAATTGAAGTTAAATGGCGAAAAGATTAATTCTTTGTTTTTTACTAGGTCCTGAGGACATGTTTCCCGTGATTTTAATTTTTCATTAGTTTTATTACGTTAATAGAAAAAATAACAACAACCATGGCACAGACGGACTTTTCTTTCAGAAAAATCCTACTCGCCTAACGGCTCGCCTGGCCAAGTTGTTATTTTCTCATCCAGTAATGTTATGAGATTTAAAGATTCGCTTGGCCAAATTGTTGGATTTAAAAAGACATTATATAAATTAGAATAAAAAGAAAAGCTACATCTTTAAAATCTTCTTCAATATTTTTTCTTTGCCTTTCCAGTCTAATACTTCCTTAAGAACTTCTGATAATTTAGTTACTGGAATAATTCTTATTTTATTTAATTTATCTGAAGATAATACAATGTCTCGTAAATTAGATTTTGGAACAATTACATTTTCAATACCTGCATCAACTGCTGCTTCTACCTTTGCAGATAACCCACCAATAGGCAATACATCTCCTCTAACAGACAAAGAACCAGTCATTGCATAGTTTTGTTTAACTGGAATTCCTTTTAATGCTGAGATTACAGAGGTTGCAACTGCTATACTAGCAGAGTCTCCTTCAACACCTTCATAAGTTTGTAAAAACTGAACATAAAGATCATATTTTTCTCTAATATCATCTCCAAAATATTTTTTAATAATTGCAGTAACATTCTTGACAGCTTCTTTTGCTATTTCTCCTAGCTTACCTGTTGCAACTATCTCTCTTTCTTTACCACCAGGAGTTACTTCTGATTCAATTGGTAAAATAATTCCTGAAAACGCACCTTCACCACCAATTACAGCTAAACCATTAACTCTTCCAACATATTTCCCTGTTACTCTTATTACTTCATATTCTTTTTTTCTCTCAATATATTTATCAGCTAATTGTTGTTCAAGAGTTCTTGCAATCATTTTTGCATCTTTAATATGTTGTTTAGTTACAAGCTTTGCACCTTTTTCTAAAGCAAGGTCACCAGATGCTCTTACTAGACCTCCAAGTTCCCTTAATCTTAAAGTTAAATGATCTTTTCTGTTTGCTCTTTTTCTTGCTTCTTCAATAATCTCTAAAATTGCTTCTTTGTTAAAATGAGGTATTTTACCATCTTTTATTACTTCTTGTGCTATGAATCTTGCTATTGTAAAACGATTTTCTTTTGTATCTTCCATAGTATCTTTCATATAAACTTCATAACCATATCCACGAATTCTTGAACGTAATGCAGGATGCATTTTCTTAACTGTTTCTAAATTTCCTGCAGCAATTAAAACAAATTTACATGGAACAGGTTCTGTTCTAACCATTGCTCCTGCAGATCTTTCAGACTGACCAGTAATAGAATATTTACCTTCTTGTAATGCAGTTAATAATTCCTGTTGTGTATGTGGTTGTAATGTTGCAATTTCATCTACAAACAAAACACCAAGATGAGCTTTATGAATCATTCCTGCAACTACTCTTTCATTTGAAGGTGTCCCTAAACCACCAGATTGGAAAGGATCGTGAAGTACATCTCCTAATAATGCACCTGCGTGAGCACCTGTTGCATCAAAAAATGGTACTTTACTTTTGTTAAAATTGTCAACAACTAATTTTGGTTTGTTTCCATTTCTAGATCCACCCATCTTTTTTCCAAAATTAAGAAACATTACAAATGCAACTAAGAAAAACATACCACCAATAAAAAATGCAGTAAACATAATTGCAGCAGCTGTTGCTCCTAACTTTTCTTCATAAACTTTTAATATCCACCATGGTGCTAACATTGCCAAGATTGCTAAGAAAAACATTAAGAAGTTTTGATTCTTAAACATCTTGCTGCCTTCCATTTTTGATCGTACCACTTCTTCTCTTCCTCTTCCTGCAGGAACTGTTCTAATCATTGGCTTGTTTTCATCATTTGGATTAGGATAAGAAATAATATCAACTAATTTTTCTTTAGGAAGAAGCTCAGCTAATGCTAAACCTAACATAGACTTACCTGTTCCAGGTTCACCTATTAGAAAAACATGTCTTCTTTGAGAAGCTGCCTTCCTCATTACTTCTACAGCATCATCTTGACCAATAACTTGATCAAGAATTTTTTTAGGAACTTTTATCTCTTTAGTACTAGAAATATCTAGATTAAGATTTGGTAAAACTTTTTTTTCTGATTGTTCTTTTTTTAATAGTTTTTTCCTAACCTTTGATTTAACCATGTGATTATTTAATTATTTACCTATTTATATAACTTTTGGAACAGGCATATTTTTATTATTGAGGTATAGTGATTTTTACTAATTTACTAAAACTTAAACAAAAGATTTATATATGAAATTAATATGCAGATTATATATTAGAATACTTAATAATTATAGTTTCAGGAGGAATGAAAAATGGTGAAGAGAATATTAGAAAAATTCAAAAGGTCTTTTGGCACAGATGAGCCAGATATCGATGAAGTAGAAGATGAATATGTAGAATTAGATGTTTTAGGTGGCGGAGAAGAGAAAAAAAATAAAGTTATTGTTAGACCTTTCGTAATTGATGACTTTTCTGATATTAAACCAGTATTAGATTGTTTAAGAATAGGAACTACAATTTGCTTAGTTAATATCAAACCACTAAAAAATAAAGATTTAGTTGAGCTAAAAAGAGCAATTAACAAGCTGAAAAAGACATGTGATGCAATTGAAGGTGACATTGCTGGCTTTGGTGATGACTATCTTGTTGTAACTCCAAGCTTTGCCTCTATTCATAGATCAAAAGATATGAATGTTGTAAGAGAAGAATAAGTTTTTTATTTTAGTTTTTCTTTCTAATTTTTTTATTTATTATGTTGTTACACATCAAAAAATATTTAAACCCCTAATAGTTTGCTTAGATTATGGCTGAAAAGAAAACAATTAAATCTGGAAATGATCAAATAGATGTTTTAGAAAATCAAAAATGTCCTATGTGTATGAAAAATACACTAACTTTATTAGAAAGTGAGAAGGATATACCTTATTTTGGTAGAGTTTTCTTGTTTTCTATGGATTGTTCAAATAAGGCATGTAATTATCATAAAGCAGACCTTGAAGCAGCTGAAAGACAAGAGCCATGCAAATATACATTTGATGTTAAAACTGAAGATGATCTTAAAGTAAGAGTTGTAAAAAGTGGAGAAGCTCTTGTTAAAATTCCTAGAATTATGTCAATTGAACCAGGATCTGCATCTAATGGTTATGTAACAAATGTTGAAGGTATTCTTAATAGAGTTAAAATGATGCTTGAGAAAACAAGAGATGACGCTGATGATAAATCAGATCGTAAGAAAGCAAAAAACATGTTAAAAAAAGTACAAGATGCATTATGGGGAAGAGGCGAAATCAAGATTATTCTTGAGGATAAGTCTGGCAATAGTGCAATTATTTCTGAGAAAGCAGTTAAGAGTAAGCTTTAGTATTTAATGTTCTCTGTATACAACCAAAAACATACCTTAATCCAAGATTAAGCTAGCTTTTGTATTTTCTTCAAAAATCCAAAAACTTTATAACTAATACCTCAGAATCAACAATCTTAGATGAAATTAACAAAAGAAGACGTGAAAAGGGCTCTCAGAAAGACTTGGCATTTTATATGGGAAGAAGATAGTATATGGAGCTGGATTGTTAATATTGTCTTAGCTTTTGTGTTAATTAAATTCATTGTTTATCCAGGGTTAGGGTTTGCATTTGGTACATCTTATCCAATTGTAGCTGTTGTTTCAGGAAGTATGGAACATGATGGCAGCTTTGATAATTGGTGGGAAAGTGAAGCAAGATGTGAACAAGAATGTACACAAGAACAATGGTATGCACAATATGAAATTAATAAGGAGAATTTCAAAGATTTTAAATTAAAAAATGGATTTAACAAAGGTGATATTATATTTTTAAGAGGAGCAAAAAAAGCAGATGTTGGAGATGTGCTGGTGTTTATGTCACCTTATAAAAAAGAACCAATAATTCATAGAATTGTTGATATTGAAACTAGTGACAATGGAAAGGTTTACCAAACAAAAGGTGACCATAACGTCGCTGCTGGAAAGCATGATAAAGATATTCAAGAAAAACAAGTTTTAGGAAAGTCTATGTTTAAAATCCCGTATCTTGGATGGATCAAGATTGGATTTGTTGAACTATTAGGCTTTTTTGGAATATATGTAAGTTAATAAGGTCTGGAAGGTTAGGAGTTTGGAAGGTCTGGAAGGTTTTTTACCTTCCTAACCCTCTAAACATTCCTAACCTTTCAAACCTTCATGAAAGGTGATAAAGAATGTTTTGCCCAAAATGTGGATCAATACTGATACCAAAAAATGATGGAAATAAAAAGATTTTGCATTGTAAATGCGGCTATACTAATTCAGAAGACATAAAAGACATGAAATTTACTGAAGTAGTTAAGAAAAAAAAAGAAATTGAAGTAGTGGATAAAGAAATAGAAACTAATCCATTAACAGAAGCAGAGTGTCCTAAATGTCACAATAAAAAAGCAAGATATTGGACACAACAAACTAGAGCTGGAGACGAACCAGAAACTAAGTTCTATAAATGTGAAAAATGTAAGCATGTTTGGCGTGATTATAGTTAATTTTCTTTCTTTTTTATATTCCAAATAGTAAATTATATAAACCAGTATAGTTATTAGTATACTTATGTGGAAAAAGGTTTTAGAAACTAAAGATATAATGGCTTATGAGAAAAAACTAAATGAATTAGATGTAAGAATAGAAGCTAGACAAATAAATGATGAATGGAAAGTTTATGTGAAATATTTTAATTCTAAAATTAACTTTACAGATGAATATGATTGTGAAAATCTAGAGAAGACAAAAGAATTAATCTTTTGTTTGAAAAATACTGAACTTAAGTCTGTAAAAGAGATTATACAATTGAAACTTCAACAAAATAAAGAAGTAAAAATCAATTTAAAGAGAACAAATCGTGATTATAATAGTGAATCATGGATATTTGGTATTAATGATGAAAGTCCTGATAATAAAGTTATAGTCAGAGAAACAGACTTTATTGAGGTAGAAGTTATCTTAGGTGAAATGTATAAAGTATATGAAGAACGAATTCTTGAAAAGTTAGTAGAGATGTTAGGGTTGAGTAACCAAGACGTTAAAACTAAAATAACTGTATATTATTGTAAGAAGAAAGTTAAATATTATCTAGAAGAAGGTTATATGGAAGAAGTACAGAAGTGTTAATTATTTATTCTATTAGTAATTTGATGAGAGACTATAATCTACTTTTTATTTGAAAAATACAACAACAACATAGGCAAGAGACGGACATTTAAAAAATGTCCTAGGGGGCACCCCGAATGGGGCAACCCCCACCCCCTCTCTGCCTTTGTTGTTGCATTTTTATAAAACACCACCATTGACGCAGACCGACCGAGGGTTGGCTCCTTCGGAGTGGTCGGTAGGATTTTCATAGAAAATCCGTCTGCTGTCAGTAGTGGTGGTGTTTTATAAAGATAAAATAGAAAAAATTAACCAAAACAACAGAAAGATATTTAAATAAACCACTACTTTTAATGAGCTAGACAGCCCCGTAGTGTAGTGGCCCATCATCCTGGATTTTGGAAGGCGGAAAAGTGGATTTTTCTGTGTTTCCCCTGGGAATGTCCTGGGACCTCGGTTCAAATCCGGGCGGGGCTATTCTTCTTTATTATTTCTTTAGAATTTAATCAGAAAAATAACCAGTTATTTAAATAAATACTTCTGCTCTAACTCTTCTAATTGTTTTAAAACAACCTCTCTTCTTTCAGAATCAAATATTATTGCAGATGTATCTTGACAACCTTCACAAGAATCGCAAATAGTGTTGCATGAGAGAAAATTATAATCAGATGCAATGCTAACTCCCATAAGTTCAGGCAATATTCTTCTATATTCTCTAATACCTGCTCTTGAACTGCTTACTTCATCTGTATCTATATTAAATACTTCTTCATTAGACATTGAATCTATATAAAAAGTTGAAAAGTTAGATGTTAAGTCTAATATGTTTCCATCATATGAACCACTCAAATAAGAACCTATAACTTTTTCAATCCATGGAGTAGAATGAGATCTATCTACTAATTTTACAGAATCAACTCCTATTGATTCATATGCATCAAGATCTTCAGGTCTTATTATAGGAAGTTGAAGAAATTCTTCTGGGTTTTCCATAAGATGTTTCATACAATAAAATGTAAAAGGTCTACAATGTAATGATGGTGCGTCTATCGAAGCATATGATTTTATTATTGCATGTCCTCTTGCTTGTATGCAATTTGACATGCATCCTAGATTTGCAATTACTCTTATTTCAGTATCTGTTTTTTTTGCTTCTTCAACCATTTTTTCAAGTAATGGAATATTCCTATAAGTTGAACCTCCAGAAACTATTGTTTTAACATTTTCAAGTTTAATCCATTGTTTTAATCTTTTCAAAGAATCAACATTAGTATAAAAAGAAGCCACTACCTCAGTGCTTGGACAATATCTTTCAGCTAATCTTGCAAGTCCATAAGTTGCAACAGTTATTTTTTTTATTCCAGACTCTTCTATCCATTCAAGTTCTTCTATTATCTTTGGTCTGTCTTTCAAAAAATCAAATCTTGGAATAATATCATTGATTGACCACTCATATTCAATTCCTAATTTTCTAAATCCAAATATTCTCTGCATAGCTTCTGGTCTAACATAATCCCATAGATTGGTTCTTCCAGAACCTAAATAAGTATTCTTTGTAAGTTTTCCATATACCTCTACTATTTGATGAGGTGATTCTTTTTCTTTTAATCTTTTTACTGCATCTAATAATTTAGGATCATTATTATCTGGGATTATTAATTTCATTTTAATTACCTTTGAAACATCACCCCAAAATAGTTGTTACACCTAATGATATTTAAACCCTTTTGCCCCCTTAAGGGGTAAAATTTATATATTGGTTATGTTTATTCTACATTATATGAAAAACATACAAGTTATACTTAGAGAAATAGGTTTGTCAGAAGGAGAACAGCAAGTTTATTTGTCATTGCTAAAACTTGGAGAGAGCACTAGCGGACCAATTGCTCAAAATTCAGGTATTTCTGCATCTAAAGTTTATCAAGTTCTAAATCGTTTAATTGGGAAAGGTTTAGTTAGTGAATTTGATAGAGGGGGGGTAAAACATTTCTCACCCATGAATCCTAGCACTCTTCTTGATTATCTAAATGAGAAAGAAAGTAGAATAAATAAATTGCAAGCAGAAATTCATAATCTATTACCAAATTTAACACAGTTGTATAATGATAAGGCTCAAGAGACTCAAGTAGAGCTTATGAGGGGAAGGCAAAGTTTATGGAATGCCTGGAGAGCAATGTTAAGTGAATTAAAGAAAGGAGATGAATATAGAATAATTGGAGCGACATATGGAGAAAGTGGAAATGAAGAAGAGACAAGTTTCTTTACAGAATTTCATAAAAAAAGAGTTAAGAAAGGAGTAAAAGCAAGAATGCTTTTTCAACAATCTGTTAAACCCATTCCTATGACTGCAAAAACAGCCAAAATCAAATATTTGCCTTTGAGCTTTCAAAATCCTCTACAAATTAATTTATATAAAGATGTTTCTAATATTGTTATTTGGGGACCAGAACCAATGATATTTAAAATAAGGAGCAAACAAGTTACTGAAGGATTTAATCAATATTTCGAAGCCCTTTGGAAAGAATCAGAAAAATAAAATTTATTTTAATTGCTATTCTTTATCACAACTAGATAATAAAAAACTTCTATTTTAACATTTAGCTTCAGAAGATTTAAATAAACTTCCATATTACCTTGTCATATGGAAATCAAAAATGCAGTTTCTAAAACAATAGATCTTATATCAGTTGTTGGTAATTCTTATTTAGTATATGATATATTCAGACATAATGTTGTTAATGAACTTGTTGATGATGTATTATCAGCAAATCACACATATATGGCATGTTTTAGGGGAATGACATTTATTGCTATACCAGGAATGAGACTTATTCTGCCTAAAGAAGGATATGATCTACCCCAGGTTGGATTAAATGCATGTGGTGCAAGTTTGGGTGCTTTTATTTCTTCAGCATCTATAGGTTTAGCAATGCAAGACCCATCATATAGAAATATAGGAGTTGCAGTTGCAGATACTGCCTTAACAATATGGGGTGCTTATCAAACATTTGATTCTGGAAAAGGATTAAGAAGAGAAATAAAAGATAAAGAACAAAAAGATTTAGATAAAGATGACACAACTGCTAAATATTCTTCATTAACAGACAGACTTAAAGATTTAGGAAGTAAAGCAATTGGATTTGCAAAGAATAAAACAACAGAATACATGCCAGCTATTCAAAGAACTGCAAGTGCATTTTATTAATATTTCTTAAATAAAAATCCATTCATTGCGCACATGTGAGTCGACTGAAAGGAGACGAATAGGATTTTTTTGAACGTAGTGAAAAAAAGTCCGTATGTGCTGCCATGAATGAATGGATTTTCAATTACATTATAAGAAAAAATAAAAATCCAATAGCTACATGTCCTTCGGACCTAGACATTGTTGTAAACAAAAAAAAGAATTAAAATAAAGTTATTTCTCAGCTTTCACTGGAATAGGTTCTTCTGTTTTTGTTGTCATTATTGCATCTGTTTTAGAACTATGCACAACATATAACCATGCTAAATAAATTACAACTGTAATTGTAACACCTAACATCAAATCTGAGAATAAATTAGGACTAATCATGAATAATTCTTTATTCCAAGCATGATCAATTATTCCAAAAATAGCTCCACCAGCCCATAATAAATTTAACCATTTGTGTTTTTGACTAGCTTTCCATTCTGGCTTTTTCTTTCTCATAAAATAATGAACACATGCTGCAATTGCAGGTATAGTAACACATCCCATAATAAACACCTCATTTTAATTTATTTAACAATTAAGAAGATGTAAGTATAAATAGATTGTGGTTAAATATAAACCACACTAAATAAAACAAATAGTGTACAAATCACTTAAAAGTAGTCAATTCTGTTAATTTTATCAAAACATTTATATATAAACTATAGTCACTATAGTACAAAGGACAAAAATCAAGTTATTTTAAGGTGAAATAGATGGTAGAATTAAGTGAAAAATCAACCACATTATGGGTAAAACAGCAAACAAAGGCACTATTAGGTAAAGTAGGTAATAAAGGAGAAACCTACGATGAAATTATTAATAGATTGATCCAGAAAGAAACATCTGTATTTGGTCTTGATTTGAAAGGGAGAAAATTGTATAGGCAAGGTGTAGATGCAAGACCTTATTTTGTTATCCCATACACAGATGCATTAAAAGCATTTGGAAGAAGAAGTTCTATTGCATTTTTCTATGGAAGGAAAAATTATAGTTATTGGGATGAAAATGTTGTTACAGACTTAGCTAGAGAAATGTTAATTAAACAAACCCACGATAAAGATGTTATTATTAACATGATTAAAAAATGGCAAGGAATTGTAAACAAACAAATTAAGTTTGAAGCTGAAATCAAAGACCTTGACAATAAAACAAACCAAGAAATTGTACATCTAACACACAAATTAGTTAAAATTGCACATGAAACATGGGAACTTAGTATTAGTATTGAAATATTTGACCCAAAAAGCGAAGAATTAATTGAAGAGTTCTTAACAAGGTATGATAATTCTAATTTAAGCATTAAAGAATTTAAAATATTATGTGGGGCAAAAGAATCAACTAATATTCAGAAAGAAATGATTAGCTTGTATAATATTGCATTGAAAAAAAATTATGATAAACTAGACGAGCATGCCAATAACTTCTATTGGATTAGTAATACATGGTCAGATGCAAAAAGATTAAGTAAAAGTTTTTTCTTAGCTAAAATTAACAGATTAGAACAAGAAAAAATTAATTTTAAATTAGAATTAGAAAAAATTAAGGAATACCAAAAGCAAACATCAGAACAGGAAAAAGAAATCCTAAAAAAACATCCAAACTTATCAGAAGAAATTAAAAGAATTATTGAATTTTTCAGATTAATGGCAGAATGGAGAGAAGACAGGAAAAAATACGCATTAATAACTAACCATTATTTCAAATTATTACTAGAGGAAACATCTAAACGAACTGGAGTAAGAAAAGAATTATTATATTTTATATTGCCAGAAGAAGTTCAAATCCCATTACCAAGAGAATTATTTGATTCATTACATGAAAGAGCTGAATTTTGTATGTTATATGTGGATGAAAAAGATTCACCTACAATAGTTTCTGATGATAGAACAAGAAAGTATGTTGAAGAAATAAAAGAAGGATTAAAAGGAAGTGGTGAACGATTATATGGGAATGTTGCAAACCCTGGAAAAGTTGAAGGTGTTGCAAAAGTTATATTTACTGAAACAGAAATGGATAAAATGAAGAAAAATGATATTTTAGTTGCACCTTGTACAAGACCTGAATATTTACCAGCAATGAAAAAAGCTAAAGCAATTATTACAGATGAGGGTGGAGTAACAAGTCATGCAGCAATTGTTTCTAGAGAATTAGGTGTTCCTTGTATTGTTGGGTTACAAAATGCAACAGATGTAATCAAAGATGGCGATATAATAGAAGTTAATGCAAATCATGGCATTGTTAGTGTGAAAAAAAGCTAGATTGAGATATGATTGATTATAAGATAAGCATTTTCAATTCCTAAAAGTAACAAATTATTTATAGTTGTATATTAATAAGAAGAATATGGTAAGTGACACATCATTAGCAATGAGATATGACACATATATAAGACATAATAAACATAAAGAAACTTTTTTAAATATGTGGACTGTAGGGATTATATTATTAGGGATATTGCTATTATTGAGATTGTTAGGATGAAAAACTGAAGACTTTGTAAAGTTAAAACAATATAATTAATATTTACTTAGTCATATCCCAGAAATAATCAAAGTATTGCTTCATTGAATCTGCAACTTGTTGATTTATTATTTCTACTGCCATTGCAATTGGTGATTGAAGAAAGATTACTATTGTGTCTTTGTAAATTAAAAACATTGCTGGAGTTGTTAAATCAACTGGCATTCTTCTTGCATTAACTCCTTTGTAAGAAGTTCTGTTTTTGATAATATTATTTTTTGTATCCTTATTGAATAATAATTTACATTTAATACCTGTTTTTATTCTTTTTACATGATCTCTTTGCCAATAAAGATGTTGTTCTTCTGGTTGAGATGCAGGAATTCCTAAGTAATAGTAGAATTCTCCTTTCTTTAATTTTTGATAAGTATGTTCATGTGCTGTTCTAAGACCTTTGAAGCCTGTGTAAATGTTAGCTTCACTCTTTGGCTGCATTTTTTGATGTAATAGTAATTGTGGAAGCATTTCTTCTACTTTTTTCTTATTTTCTTTTAACAGTATTTCCCTGTTTTCAATAAATTCTAATATTTTTCCAGGTGAAGAAGCTTGAAAATACTTTGTTTTATCTTTTGTTATGTATGAAACTAATCCTTTTTGCATGAGTTTTTCAAGAATTTGATATATAATAGATCTGGCTATTCTAGATTTTTCTATAATTGGACCTGTTGTTGATGATCCAAGTTCTAATAACGCTAGATAAACCTTAATTTCTCCATCTGTAAGTCCTGCTTCTTTTAGGTGTGATATGTCCATGTTTCTTTATTTAGATGTTTTCTTATATAAAACTTGTTATTGTTGTACCAGTAGTGGTGGGCAAATATTTATATAACTAAGAAAACTTAGGAGTAGTAACTAACACAAATAGAAAATAGTGGAGGGTAAAATGGAAGGAAATGCAAGCATAGATTACAACAAAAAAATGGATTATGGATTGAGCATTCCAACAGCAACTACCATTTTAATTGTAATTTTGCTAATATTAAAAATAATGTAGTGATAAAAATGAAAAAAGCAATAACATTAGTAGCATTACTTACATTATTATCACCATATGCAAATGCAGAAGAAAAAAGTGAAGATAATAAAGTAGAAACATCTGGTTGGTTCCAAACATTGATTGGATATAACATTACAAGTAATAATCCTGCAATTAGATTTCAAAGTGGTTATAATATAGAAGATTTTGGCTTTTATGGAGAAGTTAATCTATTACCAGAAGGAGAAGACACTGCAGAGATTGATGGCGTCTATACAGAACTAAGAGGTTGGTATGATGTTATTGAAAATTTAGGATTAATTTTAGAATTTCAGGGAGGAAGTGGAATAGATGATTTGTTAAGAGGTGGATTTATGTTATATGGTGGAGTTGGAGATTTATCTGGACATTTAAGATTGATGCCAGTAAGTTCAACTGGAAAAGCAGAACAAATTGGAGCATATGCAATGCTAAAACTTCCAGTTGGTTTTTCAATAGATTTATTCGCAGAATACAACTTTGATTATGAAGGAGAAACAAATAACTTATACACAGAAGTTGGTGTCTATTGGAACATTGCAGGTGGATTACATATTGGAAGCCATACAAGAATGTTCTTTGACTTCATGGAAAACATGCAAGATTTACAAGAGTTAGGTGTGTTAAAGTATGAGTTTTAGATTTTTTATTTTTTCATTACAAAACATTTATATAAACCCAAACTAATACAATATTAACATGTGCTTAGCAATACCAGGTAAAATAATAGAGATTAAAGAAGATAAGGTTATAGTAGAGTATCCTGGAGAAAATAGAGAAGTTCTTAATGCAGGATTTGATTTAAAGCAAGGAGAATATGTGTTTGTTCAGGCAGGTATTGTTATTCAAAAGATTCCAGAAGATGAAGCAGTTGAAAGTTTGAAAGCTTGGGCAGAAGTTAGTTAACTTTCTCAATTATGTATGCGTAATGTATTATTACTATATCATTTGGTTCAATAGAAAGGTTGTAAATGTTTATGCATCTTCTTTCAATTTCCTTACCATTAATTTTATACTTGACAAACATAATTCTTTTCCCTGCAATAGTTTCAATCTTATCAATAATTGCTGTATGTATTTTGCATAAATCTCTAACAGTAGGTGGGAATTTATTAAAAAAGGCTTTTTCAGATTCAATAAGCATGTTATGCTCATCTTCTGAGAAATATCTTTTGATAACTTCAATATCCCAACAATCTTTATTCATTCTTTCTGCTAACTCTTTAAGATTAACAAATGCAACCTTATATGTATCCTCTAATACTTCTCTAGAAGGTGTAATATCATTCTCAACTGCATATTTTAAGTCATCAAATCTTTGTTGTCTTATTCTTTTATCCATTAAAATAACTTCAGTACATGGCCATGCATATTTAAAGAAATATTGTTCAGATATCATTTTGTTGTTTTTGTTTTATTCTATAAAAATCATAATAATAAATTGATTTCACACTTTTAGAAAAATTACCAACAATAATGGTGGCAGACGGCCATTTTCTTTCAGAAAATGTCCTATGGTCCACCCCGGAAGGGACAACCCCCAGATCATCTGCACCATTGTTGGTGATTTTTCTCACCATATTTATTAAAAATATTATTTATGTGAATTTGGAACCGGTACAAAGTATTTAACCAAATTTTTAATATATACAATACCTACTGCCATTACAACCCCTGCAATAACTAATAACATCCCAAATCCTTGATAGATTGTAACAGATGAATTCAAAAAAATAATACTTAACAAAGTAGTAATTGGACTTCCTAATAACAATATAGATGTTGCAACACTTGCCTTAAGTCTTTGTAATGCATAATACCAGCTTGCAACATAAAGGAATAGGAATGCAGATGTTAATAAGATCCAAGTTAGTTGTGGTAAAGTTGTTGAAAAAGCTGTTTCCATTCTTCCTGTAATTATCCAAAATAATAATATAAACCCAAAACCAAATGCCATTCTTCCAAATGCAACAATTCTTGATGATAATTCTTTTAATACATGCTTAGATATAATATTTTCAGTTGCCCATAGTAATGTTGCAATTAATATGAATAAATTTCCTTTAGTCAATACTGCAGATGCAAATGATGATGAAATATTTAACAACAAAGCATTTCCTATTAACAACAATCCAGCACCAGCAATAAAATATTTATTTACTTTTTCTCTCAAAAAGATAATTGCACCTATTGTTACAAATATAAACATTGTTTTATGAATAAATGCACCAGATGCAGCAGATGTTATTGATAAACCTTTGAAAAATAATAAAAATGGAATTGAACCACCAAACAAACCAATAGCACTTAATTTTAACCATTGTTTTTTAGTAAGTTTAGTTAATTCTCTAAACTCTCCAATAAAGAATATCATTGATAATAAGAATAAAGCAACAACAACTGCTTTTAATCCTGTAAATACAAATGGATCAAATCCTTTTAACCCAAACTTATTAATAAAAATAGAAAATCCACTAACTAAAGCTGTGAAAAATGCAAACATTAACCCTTTTTTATTCATAATAACAACCTCTTTTATCCATATTAATTAAATCTTATATAACCTAGTAATTACACTTTATCTATAGATAGATTAAAAGCACAATTTATATATATAGATTTCGATTATATAACAAACGCACTAAATTGTTCAAAATTGATTTATGCGTTTGATATATCAGCAAGCAATATGTATATTAGAAGATTTATTGCTTGCGTTACATAGCCTTGATTCTTAGATTTTCAACATTCTTATAATGCTTAATATTTCTTGTAATTAAAGTCATGTTGTTTGTTAATGCAATACTTGCAATAGAAATATCAAAATCATCTATAATTTTACCTTTTCTTATTAGCTTTGATTTGATTATCCCAAAAGCAACAGATGAATCTTGATCAAGATCTAATACTTTTACATTAAAAAGAAAATTAGATATTCCATTAGTATGCCTTGTTGGATTTCCAGAATTATATGCACCAAAATACAACTCACATAAAGAAACTGTTGACACATTCAGACCAGACATATTATTTAGTTGAGAAACTATTTCATCATTACTCCTCAAATATTCAATAATAACATCTGTATCTAAAATATATCTCATAATTTAACCTCTGGTCTAGTACCTTTACTTTTTCTTGACTTATAAATCTCTTTAATTAATTTATCACAATCAATATCACTCCAACTACCTGCTGCTTTCATCATCATTTTTTTCCTTTCAGCACTACTTAAAGATGATTTTACAGCATAATTAATTGCATTTGTTATTTTCACTTTGTTTAAACCTTCTAGCACTTTATTTTTTTCCAGCATTTTTTGCAATTTTATAATATCCTTATATGTATCTTCTGATACCTTTATTGATTTTAATTTCATATTACCACCTTTAGTGGTATAAAAGTGGTAATGATTTATATTTTTTTCCACAAATTGAATATGTATAACTCCTTAATATGTTTAATTGAATGATTTTTGGAAGATTTCCGAGAATGAAAAATTAAGAATAGCTGATTTCGAAAATAGTATTTAAAGTAAGAAAATCTAGCGGAAGATTTACATCTTTTTTGACAGATTTCCGTAGAAAAGGCTCTCAATTGAAAAGAATTATATATGAATCTAACTTTTTTAATATTATGACAAAGATATACTGCTTTGGTAATAAGGATTTAGAAGAAGATAATATAGCATTAAAACTAGCAGATGAATTTAATAATGATACTGAATTAACATTAAAAGGATTTGAGTTTGAGAAAGCAACTAATCCTGATTTCTTTCTTAATGAAAATTTTGAAAACAAAGAAATTGTAATAATTGATGCAGTCAAAGGCATAGACAATATTAAGATTATTAATAATCTAGATGATCTCAAAGAAACAAAAACAACTACAATGCATGATTTTGATTTGGGTAATACCTTGAAATTATTAAAAAAATTAGATAAAGTAAAAGAAGTTACAATAATAGGAATACCTTATGGAAAAGAATTGAAGAAGTTTGATAAGGAAAGTATTAAGATGATATTACAATCTTTGGGTAATTAGATTGGTTTTGATTAGTAAATAAATAAGAATAAATTTTTAAAAAATTAAAATTCCTGAGAAACACGTCCTCCGGACCTAGTTAAAAAAAACAAAACATAATAAAACAGAATTAAAAATAAATAATCAACTTCTAACTTCTTTCAATATCCCATTCTAAGAAATGAGAACTACAACTAAAACAAGGATCATATGCTCTAATCAACATTTCAACCTGTCTTTTCAATACTGATTCTGGCTTATTTAATAAACTAGGAATCATTAATTTGAGATCTTCTTCCATCTGTTTTAGATTCTGAGCAGTTGGTGTTATTATATTAGAATGTCTACAAAATCCATCTTTACTAATAGTATAATCATGAAGCAATAAACCTCTAGGGGCTTCTGTTATTGCAACTCCCCTACCTGCTTTTACTTTATAATCAACAACATCTTCTTGTTTTGGTTTTAGTGTTTCTAAAATCTCAATAATCCTATCAAAGCTATGTAAAACTTCTACTGCTTGTGCAATATTATTATGATATGGATTTTCAAAATCAATCTTGTTTAGATATTTGCTAGCATCTTTTGATAAGCTATTTCCATTAACTTGTAATCTTGCTAAAGCACCATTAAAAAATGGTTTTCCCTTATACAATACAACTTTTGCTGTGGAACCTTTTTTTACATGTTCATCAAATATAGTATTATAATCTTTTTCTTGGAAACATATACCACCAACACAATTAATCTTTCCCTTATGGAAAGAATGTGTTTTATTAGTTAATCCAAAAGCTTGTGTTTCTCTTTTGAAGTTAGGGTATTTTAATTTTGCAAATAAATCAACACTTGCTTTTGCAAGTTTTTTTGCTTTCTTAAACTTAATTAATAGATCTTTTAATCTCTCTTTTTCAGGAATCTTTGAAAAGCCACCAACAACAGCTGTAATTGGGTGGATTTCACGACCACCAACAACTGTAACAAGTTCATTACCTAATTTTTTTAAGTTTAGGCCCATCAAAACCTTGTCTTTATGTTTTGAAGCCATTGCAATTGCACTTTCATAACCAAAATAATCTGGCATAGCTAATAAACAAAGATGCATAACATGATTTTGAATAGTAGTCCCATATAATAATAAATCTCTTAAAACATCAGTTTGTTTACTTACTTTAACACCAAATGCATCTTCTGTTGCCATTAATGAAGTAATAGCATGAGAAGGACTGCATGTCCCACATATTCTAGAAGTTAAAGGACTTAATTCAGTATATTTTCTACACATAATAAGACTTTCAAAAAATCTTGCACTTTCATAAACATCAAGTTTAACTCTTTTTAATTTGTTTTTTTCTATTTTAATACTAAGCTTTGCATGGCCTTCTATCTTAGTTATGTGATTAAGTTTGATTGTTTTATTTCCTTTTGTTTTTATAAGAGCCATTTTATTTTTTCCTTCTTTTTTTAGATTTTTTTGATTTTGTAGTAGATTTTGCAGATTTTTTTGTTGTCTTTGTTGTTTTTCCTAATTTTCTTTGTCTAATATCACATGTTTGACCAACAACCTTAGCAAAAATCTTAGATGTTCCTGCATATCCTCTGAAAAATCTTTTGATATCTTCATTACTAAATCCCATTTTTTCATAAAGTTTAACTATCCTATCAATATTTGCATCTTCTATTGGTCCTCTACAACCTTTACAAGGAATTCCACAATTTGTACAAACAGAATCACAACCACCATTTGTTATAGGACCCATACAAGCTTTGCCTTGCTGTAATAAACAGGGATTTTTATTTTCTCTGCATTCTTTACAAACTGGATAATCAGGTTGTCTTGGTGTTTTCCCTACCATTAATTCCTTCATCACATGCAAAAATTCATATTTATTTGGTGGACAACCATGCATAAAATAATCAACTTTAACATAATTAGCAATTCCATCTGCTCTAATTGATTTTATTACTTTTGTACTTTTATAGACTGGAACTTCTATTTCTTCTTCTGTGTAAAAGTCTTTAATTGATGGAACACCACCATAACTTGCACAAGTACCAAGAGCAACAACATATTTAGTTTTTTTCCTAATCTTTCTTACTTCAATTGCTTCTTTTTTAGTTGTGATTGCACCCTCAACAAAAGCAACATCAAAATCACCTTCATCATTTTCTGCTTTAGCCATTGGAAAATGAGCAATATTTGCTTTTGTGAATAAATCTAATAGTTCGTCTTCTAAATCAAGTATCTCAAACTGGCAACCAGCACAACTTGTAAAGGAAAAGATTCCTATTTTGAGTTTTTTGTTTTTTACCATGTTATTTTTTAATCAGTCATATTCTTTGCAATATCATAACTAAATACAGGACCATTCTTACATACATATTTACCACCAACTTCACAATGTCCGCATTTACCTATTCCACAACTCATTAATCTCTCAAATGATATATATATATTTTCTTCTTTTATTCCTTTTGTTAATAAAGATTTAACAGCAAACTTAATCATAATTGGAGGTCCGCAAACAATAGCTATAGTATTACTCTTAATATCTGCTTTTTCTATAAGTTTAGTGATTACACCTGTATTACACTTAAGTTCTTTACTTTTGCAATCTAAAGTAAAATCAAAATCAAATAACTTCCCCCATTTTTTAAAATTTCTTTTGAAAAGTATTGCTTTATCATGTCTAAACCCAAAGAAAAGCTTGACATTATCGAATTTATTAAGATTTTGTTCAATATAATCAACAGCACCAATCAAAGGTGCAACACCAGTTCCACCACCCACCAAAATAATATCTTTATTATGAAACTTTTTCATTGGATAACCTTTTCCATATGGACCTCGAATCCAAAGATAATCTCCTATCTTTTTCTTATGAATTGCATTTGTTACATTACCTACATTTCTTATACATAAATCAACAAATTTATTTGAATGAGATGAAAATGAAATTGGAGCTTCACCAATACCAAGAACAGAAACATTAACAAACTGACCAGGATCATGATCTATTTTAAAACTCACCCTAAATGTTTTAGTGTCATCTGTTTCATTCATAATTTTAATGATTTTTACTTTTTTAGGTAGGTATGGGTTATTCATTTTAATTCTCCGTAATATTCAAAAATATTAATTCCAACTGGACATGCAGTATTACATCTTCCACAACCAACACATCTTGGATAACCATATTTTTCTTTGAAATATATAAACTTACAATGTATACGTTGTTTTCCTCTTGCTCCTCTGTCTTTTCTAAATACAAAACCACCTGCAACTTTTGAAAAATTAAGCAACTGACAGCTTGCCCAGTCTCTATGTTTATTGCCTGATTTAAGATCAATATCTAAATGACCATCAATTGTAAAACACATACAAGTTGGACATACAACAGTACAAGCAGAACAACTTAAGCAATCTTCCCCATATCTCTTCCATGTTTTTTTATTATCTGTTTTAACATCTTTTGGTTTGTAAATCTTATGTCTAGGTGGTTCATACGCTACTTTAGTAAGTTGGAATAATTTATTTTCATTCTTAATCATATCAAATAATTCCTCACCTTTTCTTGAATTGATATTAATAATATAATCTCCTTCATGAGAAATTAGTTTTAAGTCATAACAATCAATTAAATCAATATCAACACATTTACAATTATTTGATGCAATACATGGTGTTTCTATAAGAATTGAATTATCTCTTTTTTCTTTGTAATATGGATCTTGTGGTTCATCTAACATAATTAAATCATTTCTATGTACACCATTAACATCACATCTGTTCATAAAAAATACTCTTTTTTTAGGTTTTGATTTTACTTCTACAATTTTATTTTTCTTAAATTTAAGAAGTGTTTCATTTGGAGGCAAAAAAAAGTCTTTAGGAGAGTAAAGAGTCATATTAAAGACAAGTTTATCTGCTTCTCCTTTTTTTATAGTTTGAAATTGAGGAATATTACTAAAACATTTAATTGTTTTATTAGATGACTTATTAGTATCATTAGAACTAGGATAAATTTCATTATAGTTTGAAGTATTATTAACAGGAGCAATAACTTCATATTTAGATATAAGTAACTCTACAAAACTATTAAAATCACCCTTTTTCAGCAAATATGCCATTATAGAGAATTATTGATATATTTATATATAAAGTTAATGGTAATAAGGCAGAATTATTATTTAGATAATAGTTTTGTTTAGATATAAAGTTTTTGAATTTAATCAGCTAATCAATAATAAGATATCTTCACCATACTTACTTATCTTTGCCATGCCTAAGCCATGGATAGAATTAAGTTCTCCAATTGATGCAGGCATCTTATCAACAATATCAAATATAGTTCTATCAGTAAGGATTCTATAGGCAGGAATTTTATACTTTCTACTAAGCTCAAGACGCCATTCTTTCAGACTTGCAATTGCTTCAGCATCTTTGTTGTTGCTTTTTGTCTTTTGAATTTTATATAAATTAGGATAGTTAGTATTATTTGAAGAAGATGTAGAAACATTAGTTAATTTCTTCTTTAAATTTAATTTATCCTTGTTAAACATTACAGTCATCTCAGGAGTAATAAAATAACTTGGTTTAGAACCTGAATAAGTTATTCTTAAACTTTTTTTAGCTCGGCTCATTCCAACATAGAATAATCTTCTCTCCTCTTCCTCTTTATCATATTCATTTACTTTGATCATTTCAACAACAGGATGTTCAGTTCCTTTACATGGAAAGTTTTGAGAGGTTGCACCTATTAAAAATACAAGTTCTGCTTCCATCCCCTTAATCCCATGAATTGTTGCTAATGTGATTTCATCTTGTTTTGCTATTATATTCATAGAAGCTTTCATTTCATCACTTCTCCTAATATGTTTAATATTTCTTGCCTTCATCAAATTAGAAAGATCATTTAATAATCGATTTGTCCTAGCTAAAACAAAGATTTCATTAAGTGGAAGTTTAGAGGCTTGGATTTCATTTATTAAATAATCAAACTCTTCCATCTCAGAACTAAAATTAAGTAATTTCAAATCTGCCTTATCATCATTAACAGTATCAAGATCAGGAAGCTGCATCTTTTTAATTGATTCATTTATTAGCTTAACAATTGGTTTACTTGAACGATAATTTTTTGTTAATGTAATAATCTCACAATCAGGATATTTTTCTTCAAATCCCAATATGTAAGATACATCAGAACCTCTCCATCCAAAAATAGATTGACGAGGATCACCAACAATAAACATATTCTTTGCATCAAGAATATCTAAAAGCTTAATTTGGGTTGAGTTAACATCTTGATATTCATCTACTAAAATATAATCATAATTAGGTATTTTATCCTTATGATTTTCAAATAACCAAATTGAATCCATTAATTGGTCTGCAAAATCCCTAAGACCATGTTTTTTCATGTATGCATCAATATAAGTGCACACACCAAACATAAGATTAGCTGCTGTAATATGTTTATTATCAATCTCAGAAAATAATTCTTTGTCTATTGAATTATTTTTAAATTTGAAATAATCACGAATAAAAAAACAATCATTAGCAAAAACATTTGCAAGTTGTTCCATTGTTTTACTTCGCATTTGTTGAGGTGAAAAATAAGTTGATATTGCCCTATTCATACTAGTATTTAATTTTTCTAATGCATTATTTATAATCCTTACTTTATCACGATAACTAAGAACTCGTACTTCTTTATCATACACTAATTGACTATTTCTTCTAAGAATTTTCTCACAGAATGAGTTAAAAGTTTCTATGTTTACATCTTCTAATCCATTACTATGAACTCTGGAAACCATTTCTTGTCTTGCTTTTCTAGTAAAAGTAATTGCTAATATCTTTTTAGGATCAACTGAACAATACTTTACAAGAAATTCAATTCTTTTTGTAAGCACAGTAGTTTTTCCAGAACCAGCTCCTGCAATACAAAGCATATGACTATTTTTTGAGATAATTGCTTTTTTTTGTAGATCATTATAATCAGAAAGAAATGAACCAAAAGCATCAAAAGTTTTTTTATCTTCTTCAGTTATTTCTGTTTTTGCATGATTGTAATTAAAGCCTAACTTTTTTTTATAAAATTGTGGATTTAATATTTCTGCTCTACCTTTTTCTGATATTTCCAAAACTTTTAAGAACTTATTCCATGGAACAGATACTAGAGTAATAAGACTATTTAGTGTTAATGAATCAATTAGTTGAATAATTTCATCTTCACTATATGCAAGGCTCCCAAAACTGCTTAATTTATCTAATCTATTTTTTTGAATTGACTTATTACTTGCCTTACCTGATAAAAAATCAGCTAGAAGCTTTTTACCTACACCAAATGGTATTTCATTAAGTGCTTTAAGAATATTGATGTAATCTAGCTCTTTTTTTTCCATGATTGTGTGAAAATAGAGATTATTTATGTATTTTTGTGTTTTTATGAGTATATGTGAATGTTATTATCCATTAATGTCAAAGCCAGGAACATGAAAATTTTATTAAAATATATAAAGACCAGATGGAATTCTTATATTATGATAACTTGTGATAAATGTAAAGGTCAATGCTGTAAAACATTAGCTGTACAACTAGAAACACCAACAACATATGATGATTATGAGGATATATATTGGTATCTCTATCACAAACCAGCTATTATTTATGTAGATGTAGAAGATAGATGGTGGATTGAGTTTCCAACTAAATGTAGTAAACTAGATAAAAATGGAAAATGTACAGAATATGAAACAAGACCACCTGTTTGTAGAAAAGCTAAGGTTCAAGATTGTGAAGTAAATAAAGAAGAAATTAAGATCATGTTTAAAGATGAAAAAGAATATAAAGAATATTTTGATGAAATTAAGAAGAAGTTCAAAAGGAAATAGGTATTAATTTCTAAATTTAGTGTCAAAAAGCAAAAAATATATAAATAATAAAAATAACCATAATAAAGGTTATAATAACCACAATAGAGGTTATAAAATGAATTTCATAAGATTCCTAAAAATAAACAAAAACACTAGAAAAGTGTTTGGTGAAAGAGAAATTAAAATTATTGAAAAGCAATCATTAGGTATAAATCTAACTCAATCTGAAAAGAATAGATTATCTAGAGATATTAGAAGAAAATTGGAATTTATTGAAAAGGCTGCAAACTTTTCTGAAGATTTTAAACTTAAGAAAGGGGCAATAATTAAGGAAGTTGTTAGTGAAGCACAAAATGTTATTCTTAATGATATCCTTAAGAATAATATTACAAAAATCATTTTATTTGGGTCTGCTATTGAGAATAAATTAACATTTAAATCTGATATTGACATTTCAGTTGAATTTCATAAAATCAATTTAAAAGAAGCAACGCTTTTCAGGAAAAGGATTGGTGGAAAAGTTAATGATAAGGTAGATCTTCAGGTTTACAACATACTGCCTGATAAAATAAAAAAAGAAATTGATAAAAAAGGCAGAATATTGTGGGAAAAATGAATGAAAATGAGAATTAAAGAAAAGATCAAGGAAATTGAACAATACTTAGAAGAGCTAGAAAGTATTATGCCAGAAGATTTTAAAGAGTATTTAGAAGATTATAAATCAAAAGCTGCTTGTGAAAGATACTTTGAGAAAATAATAGAGGCAGTTATTGACTTATCTTTTTTAATAATAAAAGAGAAAGGATTAAAAATACCTGAAGATGATAAAAAGTCTTTTGAAATCCTTAATGAAGAAAATATAATACCAAAAAAATTAACTAACAAACTCAAAGATGCCAAAGGAATGAGAAATATAATTGCTCATGATTATGGAAGTGTAGATGATGAAATTGTTTTTGAATCCATTACATCTGAATTAATTAAAGATGTCAAAGAATTTTTAGAAGAGGTCAATAAAATAAAATGTGCGGAATAATTGGAATTTTCAATGCAAAGAATGCAAATATCAAACAAGGGCTTAAGATAATCAAGAATCGAGGTAAAGATTATTATGGAATTGCTAATGAATTAGATTTTGATTATAAGAAAAAAATAGATCTTCTTAAATTACATCCAGTAAATTCTAAACCATCAAGTTCTAAAAATGAAAATGTAATAGGTCATTGTTTACATAGCATTGTTTCATTCATACCACAACCTTTAGTTAACAACAAATCTAAAAATAGGTTTGTAATTAATTGTGAAATCTATAATTGGAAAAAACTTAATAATAAATACAAATTAAAAGCTAAGAATGATGCTGAATTAATGTTTAGACTTATTGAAAAGAAAGGAAGAACAACAAAACAACTAGCTAATATCTTAAGAGAAGTTGATGGTGTTTATGCATTTGCATTTTGGAATGTTAAAAAGAAAATAGTATATGCAGCAAGAGATATTATAGGTGTAAAGCCATTATGTTTTTCCACTACAAATAATGATTATGATAAGATAAAAGATGATGATAAGATAAAAAATTATGATAAAACAAAAAAGTCTAAGGAAAAAATTAACAATAACACTTTTGCTTTCGCAAGTGAAATGAAAGTTCTTGAAGAGTTAAGTTATAGAAACAATCAAGAG
>JABHXF010000029.1 GCA_018657385.1 Candidatus Woesearchaeota archaeon
GATAGTGCTTGTGGTGGTGGAGGATCACAGATAGCTGGTGGTTCAAATAGTTGTAGTTCTCCTGGTTCAGCTTTAGTGGGTGGTAATGGGGATGGTGGTGGTTCAAGAACTGTTTCTTCCTCAGATGATGGCGGCGGCGGCGGAGCTGGTTACTTTGGTGGTGCTGGTGGTTGTGGGGATGCTAGAGGTGGAGGTGGAGGTAGTGGCTACTTGAATGCATCAAGAATTGCAAATGGAAATTTAATAAATGGTAGTTTTGGTGGTGTGACAAATGATGCAATTGGGCCAACAGCTCCAATGAATACAAGTATTAATTACATTGCAGGAAGAGGTGAAGGAGGTGTGTCAGTCTCAGGCGGTGGTACAAATGGTAGTGATGGATTAATTGTAATCTCTTATAATGTTGCTTCTGGTAGCGAACAAACAAACAAAACATTAACTAATTTAGGTGAAGGCAATCATAATATTAGCATATATTGTAATGATACCTTAAGTAATTTAGGTTCAGAATTAATCAATTTTACTATTGATTTAACTAACCCTGGATGGCAAGATAATGAAACTAATTTAACAACAAGTGCAACAACTAATGATAAAGTTTATTTTAACATCACTTTGAATGATACAAATGCTAATAGTTACATATTTAGTTTCTATAATAGTTCAGTATGGGTAAATGATTCTGCTGCAAGTTATACAAATGGACAAGAAATTAATGTTGGGAAAACAATTAATGTAAGTAGTGGTACAATAAACTGGACATGGTACTTTAATGATACTGCTGGGAATAGTAATCAAACAGAAATGTGGACAGTAATTTTAGTTGATAGTATTTCACCATATGTTGCTTTTACTTCTCCTACATTTGATGATGCAATAAATCAGTCTTCAACATTTGCAGAGATTAATGTTTCAATTAATGAATCTAATTTAGGAAATGTAACTTATAATTGGAATGGAACTAATTATACAATGTATAATGATAGTTTAGTTTTGATGTATAATTTTGATAATATTAGTGATTTAAATGAATGTACTATTAGAAATCAAGCAAATTGTATTGTTGATGTTTCTAATTATGAAAATAATGGTACTTTAGGGAATGGAACGTCTGGAACAGATCCACAATGGAATTCTACTGGTAAATTTGGTGGGGCATTTGAATTTGATGGTAATGTGGATTATATTGGTATAAGTAATTCTGCATCTTTAAATATTACTAATGATTTAACAATTCTTGTCTGGGCATTACAAAATTCTACTGGTGTAAAAAGAAGATTCTTTAGTTATGGTGGTTTTCCTGATAAAGGTTATGGTTTTGGTATTGATAATAATAATCAAATGTGGTATACTCATTATACTGTTGCAGATTATGCAACAGTTGCAACTTATACAGATACTACACAATGGCACATGTATGTAGTAACCAAGTCTGGAACAACTGCAACTTATTATTATGATGGTGTTTTTGTTGAAACAGATACTGTTTCTAATCCAATAGTTGGTCCAGCAAGGGGTGGAGAAATAGGGTCATCAAATGTCAATGGTGGGTATACTGATTTTTTCAGTGGAACAATTGATGAATTTAAAATATGGAATAGGAGTTTAACTGCAGATGAAATATCTCAACACTATTTATCTAATTTAAATAAATTCAATTCATCACAATGGTATTTTTATGTTAATCAATCATTGAATGCAACAGATGCTTTGCTTGATAGAAGTTATACTTACCAAACTCATGCTTCAGATACTAGTAATAATTGGAATAATACTGAAATTAGAAGTTTAACAATAGATACAATCAATCCAACATGGGAAAGTAATGAAACTAATTTAACATCTTCAGCAATAACAAATGATAAAGTATATTTTAACATAACTTTGAATGATACAAATGCAAATAGTTACATATTTAGTTTTTATAATAGTTCTGTATGGGTAAATGATTCTGCAGCAAGTTATACAGATGGACAAGAGATTGAAGTCGTGAAAACAATAAATGTTAGCACTGGAACAATTAATTGGACTTGGTATGTTAATGATACTGCTGGAAACATAAATCAAACAGATATTTGGACAGTAACATTGGTAGAAGCAACAACAGCAGTAAATATATCAGTTAATTTTTCTACCCCTACTCCAAAATCTGGTGATATAATTAAAATGCAAACTTACATTACTATTAATACTACTTTTTCAGGAGATAATGTTACAGTTTATCTTTATAATTCATCTAAGGCATTAGTTAATACTTCAAGTGGAACATCTAGTCCATACATATTTAATTTTACAGGATTAAATGGTGGTGTTTATTATTTTAATGCTACAACTTTTAATGGCTCGTCAAGTAATTCAACTAACCACACAAGAAATATCTTAGTTATTCCTGATGGAAATGGAGCTAATGTTGAATCTTATGTAAAAATCTCAAATGGATTAGCTGGTTTTACACCATCTGGTTTAGGAAGTAATGATTATTTTGGATTTGATGTTACTAATATTGGTGATTTAGATAATGATGGAATACAAGACTTAGCAGTTGGTGCTGCATTTGATGAAAATTCTCAAACTTCAGAAGGTGCGATTTATATTTTATTTATGAATTCAACTGGTGGAGTAAAGAGTAATGTTAAAATTTCAGATGGTTTAGCAGGATTTAATCCTTCTGGATTGGGTTCCCTAGATTATTTTGGCTGGTCTTTAGAAAATATTGGTGATTTAAATAATGACGGTGTTGTTGATTTAGCAGTTGGTGCTTTTTATGATGAGGATGACGGAAATGAAGATTATAATGAAGGTGCAATTTACATTTTATTCTTGAATACAACAGGTGGAGTAAAAAGCCACGTTAAGATTACTGATCGTATAGGTGGTTTTAACCCAGATAATTTAGGTTTCTTTGATTCTTTTGGCTCGTCCATAGCAAACATTGGTGATTTAGATGGGGATGGTATTGTTGATTTAGCAGTTGGTGCCGGATATGATGAAGCAACTGATGCTCAAGATAAGGAAGGTGCACTTTATATCTTATTCCTTAACGGTACAGGTGGAGTTAAAAGTAATGTTAAAATTTCAGATGGTTTAGCTGGTTTTAATCCAACTAATTTGGATAAGTATGATAATTTAGGATCATCTGTAACAAGTATTGGTGATCTAGATGGAGATGGTGTTGTTGATTTAGCAGTTGGTGCACACAAAGATGAGTATTTGAAAAGTATAGAAGGTGCTGTTTACATTATGTTTATGAATACAAGTGGCGGTGTAAAAAGCCATGTTAAAATTTCAGATGGTTTATCAGGATTTGATGGAGATGGTCTTGATGGAGGGGATTATTTTGGTTGGTCTTTAGAGAATATGGGTGATTTAGATAGTGATGGTATAGTTGATCTTGCAGTTGGAGCTTACTTTGATGAAAATACTGATAGCTTAGAGGGAGCAATGTATCTATTGTATCTTAATTCTACTGGTGGTGTAAAAAGTAATGTTAAAATTTCAGATGGTTTAGGTGGATTTGGTTCTGACCTTCTTGATAGCGGGGACTATTTTGGATCAAGCATTACAAATTTAGGTGATTTAGATGGTAATGGTGTTCAGGATCTTGTTGTAGGTGCATATCAAGATGAGAATAGTGAATCTGGAGAAGGTGCAATATATATTCTATATCTTGGTCCAGCAGCTGATACTTTAGCACCATCAATTAATTTTACTTCCTCAACAACAGCTTCTTCAAATTTATCTCAATCTTCAATAAATGCAGAGGTTACTGCAACTGATGAAAATCTTGATACTATTATTGTATATCTTTTCAATTCAACTGGTTCAGCAATAAATACAACAACTTCAAATAGCTCTCCTGTTACTTTAAACTATCCTAATCTTGCTGATGGAACTTATTATGTAAATGCAACTGCAAATGATACTTCTTCAAACAATGCAACTTTAGCAACAAGAATAATTGTCTTAGATACAATTCCACCAAGAATAAAAATAAAATCTCCAGTAGATACTTTTAATTCTACATCTATAAATCAAAACTTTACATTTAATGCAACAGATGCAAGTGTTATGAGTTGTATTCTTTATATGGATAAATTAGGTTATGTCAGTAATGAATCAATTGATACAAATACCAGTGTTGCATCATCTGTTAATACAACATTAAATGCATCTTATCTAATTAATAGAACACATACATGGCATAAAAATTGTTCAGATGCAGCCGGTAATAATAATATTTCAACACCAAGAACTATTACAATTGATCAAGTAGCGCCTTCCATTACTCTTACAACTCCTAGGGAAAGTGATATAATAGGATATAATGTATATATTTATACAGAAATATCAGATAGCTTAACAGATATTGATACTGCAACATACTTAATGCTTAATGCTTCAAATACATCACAGACTTTAACAAATGGTTCATTGAATTTAAGTAATAGTTGGGATGCTGTATGGAACTCTTCAGCTTATCCAACTGCAGAATGGAACGTGACATTTAAAATAACTGTTAATGATACTTTAGGAAATTCATATTCTATCAATAATACTTTTTTCCTTGATAATGAAAATCCTACAATACAGTTGGTTACACCACCTGTTGTAACTGCTTATTATGGTTCAAACTTTAATATGAATGCAATTGTCCAGGATATTACTCTTAATTATACAAATTATACGGTACTTACTACCGAGGTTTCAAATTCATCATCTTATCCAAGTAATACAACTTTGCATTCTTGGTTAGATACAATTAATATTTCTTCTCTTTCAGATGGCACATATAATCTTACAGTATATGCTCTGGATGCAGCAGAAAATACCAGAACAACTTCAACATCATTTGTTGTAGACTCAACTCCTCCAAGTGTTACTCTTAATTATCCTGGATCAAATATTCGTACAAATTCAACAAGTATTAACTTTAATTGGACCACTACAGATGGTATTGTTTCATCAACGTATTGTAATCTTTCTATAGATGATGCAGTTATCAAATCTAATATATTATGCTATAATAACTCAAATTGCACATATACTGTAAATGGTTTAAGCTGGAAAGATTATAGTTGGAATGTAACATGTTGGGATAATGCAAGCAATATTAATGACCCTTCTGGAATAATCTTTACACCTGATTGGAGAGATGATGATAGTGATAATTTCCATAATGCTGTTGATAATCTTATAGGTACTGAAGACAATATAACTCAAAATGGAACTAGCAGCTTAGATATTACAGTAGATGGTGATAATAATCTGACAAGTTTTAATGATTCAAAACTTGTATTAATCTATGATGGGTCAGATTTAATAATAAATTTCACATATAATTTTTCAAGCTCAAAATTAGATTTAAGTAATTTTACTATCAAGAAAAATTCAACTTATATTTTGATAAATCATTCAAATCAGCTTTCGGAAAATAAAACAATATACATAACAGATGCTAGTTTTACAGGTTTATGTGTTAAGGATAGTGAGATTGCTGAGGTATCTGAAATGAGTGATAGCTGTATTGGAGATGCAGAATATGATTTTATAGAATGCATTGGAAATAATACAGGTATTACAATAAACGGAATAATCTGTGTTGATGAAGGTACAAGGATAAGAGTTGAGAATTTACAATATTCTGCTGTTAGAGGATCAACAACTACTTCATCTTCTTCTCCTTCTGGAGCACCTCAAGCAGGTAGTGGTTCTGGTAGAGATCTTAGTGACTATTTTGATGATGATAAAGAGGAAGAAGAGATTATTGAAGGAAGTAATCTTGATAAACTACTTGCAGAATGGGGGCAACTAAAGAAAGATACTATTGAAGTTGATGAAGATAATGAGGGTGAAACATTATTAAAAGGTGATGTTTTAGTTTCTGAGTTTGTCATAGATACAGATGGTGAAGTAATTGAAGGTCATGTAGAAGAAGAAACAGATCTTGTTGGTGCTGCATTTGGTGGCCAAGTTAAAAATTATAATTTATTTTATTTTATTTTGTTTATACTACATGCTGTTATTCTAGTTTTTATTATTAGCAAAAGAGATGAAAAATATTTGGATCAAGATGAAGAAGTTGTTGATGATATTGATTTGAAAAGGGAATCTAAATTATTGAATCAAGCATTGCTTGAAAAACATGATGTTTATGAAGATTTAGGTTTTAATAATTCTGAAAATGTTGACGATGATGGTGAATCAATTGAAATACATTATACAAAAGAACATAATGATATTGATAACTTAAAAGATAGTATTGATAAAGAAATAGCAGAAGTAAGTTATGAAGATGAAGAACTTAATTATGGTGTTTCTCATGATGGTGTAATTGCTGAACATGATATGGAAGAAATAAAAGAAAAAGAAGAATTTCCTAGACTTTCTGAACCAACAATGAAGGATTTAGAATACTCTGACGAAAAATTAAAAGAAAAAATTACATCAGAAGATGTTGAATATCCTAAAAAAGAAGATGTTGATATTGAATCTGAATCTAAACTTATACATATGCTTTTTGAAGAATATAGAAGTTCTGATAATGATATAAATGAAGAAAAAGAGATTGATGAAGAACAAATTCCTGTTGAAGAAATAAGTGATGATATTCCAGAAGAAATAAAAGAAGAGAAAGAAGATGAGATAGAAGTAATTGGAGGAATCCCTAAAAAAGAAATAAAAGAAGATGAAATAGAGGGTATAGAAGAACAACCCGAAGAAAAAGTAAAAGAAGAACCTAAAGAAGAAGCAAAAAAAGAAAAGAAAGAAGAAAACAATGATGAAATAGAAGTAATAGAAGATACTCCTGAAGAAGAAAAAGAAGAAGATGAAATAGAAGTTATAGGAAATACTTCTGAAGAAGAAAAAGAAGAAATTGATCTTCCTAAATTAAATGAAGAAGAAGTTGATGATATTGATATAAAAAGAGAATCTAAACTTCTAAAAAAAATAGCTGATGAAATAAGTGAAAATGATAAAAAAGAATAATTAAACTATATCGCCTGGATAAAAATCAATTCTAGGGTCATATAGGTTAAGGAAGTATTTCTCTTTTTCCTTATCATTATCTGGGATTTTCCAATAGGTGTTGTCAGTGTAAGGCTTATTTTTGACTGCTTCTATCATCTCTTGGCTTGGTCTCCAATTTAAATTTACTAATGAAAACATTTTCTTTAATGGTAATAATCTAGATTCCATTCCTTTAAGTTTATGTTCTTCAGCATTCATTGCTAATACCTTTTTCCATTGTTCAATTGATTGCTGTTCAGATATTTTTAATAATGCTTTTAATTCTTCTTCTTCACTAATCAATCTTCTATCTACTTCAACTATAAAATGTTCCATGTTATTGATTGGATCTCCTTCTAAAATTGCATGTGCAGATATAAAATCAGTTTTGAAACTTACATTTTCATTATAGATTGTATAAATATTTACATTTTCTGGTTTCATACCTTCTCTTTCTGGCCATATGTCTGGTGCTTGTAAATCTAATAATCTTCTAATTACTAATATGTGTCCTGCTCCATAAATATGGCTAACATCATATGGCCCTTCTGTTTCTATTCCATAATCTAGGTAAATATCTAAATCAACTGCTGCTCCTAAGTTGTATAATGCATTGAATATTTTTCCAAGTAATTTTGCTTTTTCAGGATTTGCTTTTTTAGGTTTAATTGTATTAATTAATTTGTAAACTTCTTCATCTCTTCTAACAATGTTTGATTTAAATGCAAAATGGTCTGCAACCATTCTGCTCATAACCATATCTAAAATGAAATTTGATATTTTCATTCTTTCTTGTTTTGGCATCTTAATAGTTTTCATGTCTAACATTGTATAATAATGCCAAACTCTTAATGCAGATACACTTTCCCAACATTTACCTAATTTTTCTGCAGGAATATTTAACTCAATTGCTTTGTTAATGAATTTCTTCATATGTGTAATATATTCTTTAGCATACATTGGATGTGCTTGGAACCAATCAAATGGTTGTTGTGTTCCTATATGCATATTTCCAATTGCTAAGTATGCTGATTTAATATATGGTGTATAAATATCATCTTTTGATTTTTTCTTTTCTTTTTCTTTGTTTTGTTTATCTAAATTTTCTAATGTTTCTATTAATTCTTCTGGAGTATAATCTTTTGTTTGTTTCTTTTCTTGAATTATTCCTTTTTTTAATAAAATCTTAGATATTTTATCAACTATAATACTCATCATTGCACAAAATGTTTTACTTTCTAAATATTGGCCTTCTTCACTTATTTGAATTGAGATTGGAGTGATTGTTCTAAATGCTAAGAAAGTTTTCATTGTTTCATCTTTTTCTTTTTCATCCTGAAAATTATGTTCTTGTAGTCTTGCAATTACTTCATTATCTAACTTAGATTCAAAAAATAATTTTGGTGGCCTGTAAAATACACATGGTTTATCATCAGAGTAAGTTGAATCTCTAGCTCCACGCTTTTCACCAATTGCCCCTACTTTCATTGCTTCTTTAGTAATTTCAGCTTGTAAAAATTCACACATATAGGTGTTTGCTAGTTTTTTTGGTAGGTATTTATCTAAAAATTGTTTAAACTCATAAACTAATTCATCAAATAACACATAAGTACAAAAATGATATGAATAAAATGTTCTTAACATATATGTTGCTTTTTTTAGATTGTCAATTATTGTAGGGATGTCATCTGCATAGATTTGTTTTAATGTTTCTTCTGCTATTTTAATAATTTCTTTTGTATCTTGTGTTTTTTTTGTAAAAACTTCTATATATTTTTGAGGGTTAGCAAGAAAAAATTTCATCATTCCTTTACTGCTTAACTCTTCTGCACACCACCATAATCCTTTTTTGTCGAAGAAGAATGGGATTTTTCTGTTGTATATTAAATATCCTTCTTTTTCAAATCCTGGTGTGTATATAGCAATATCAAATTTTTGATGAAAATACTTTGGTCTTTCACATCTGAATATTTTGCCATCTACATCTAACTCTAATATTTGGTTGCTTTTTTCAGCAGGTCTTGCTTTTGTTGTGTATGATGTGATTTTTGATTCATCAACATCTCTTATGTCTAATCTCATTTTTATTTTGTCCTTTTTTTATGGGATTGTCGCAAAAAACAACAACAACAATGGCACAGACGAACTTTCTTTCAGAAAGTCCTACTCGCCTAATGGCTCGCCTGGCCTATGTTGTTGTTTTTTGCTTTTTTTATTATGACCTTATTTTATTATTCTTTGTCTATTACTATCATTTCTTCAGCTGCATCTAATTTTACAATGGCTCCTTCTTTGATCTCTTCTAAGCCATTAATTCCTACAATGCATGGGATGTTTAATTCTCTTGCTAATATTGATGCATGGCATGTTAACCCACCATTTTTTGATAAAATAGCAGCTGCTTGTTTTAGTTTTATTACATCTTGGGTCATGTGTTCATTTAATATTACAACATCTTTTTTAGTGTAAACTTTATTTGAATCATATTTAGTTATTTTACCTTCAACTTCTCCTGGACATGCACATGTTCCTGTTAATAGTATTTTGTTTGTTATTTTTTCTTCCATTTTTATTCCTCTATCTTATGAACTTCTCCAGTTGTTCCACACATTTCAATAACATCTCCATCTTTTAGTATTTCAGTAATTGGTTTTCCTGTTTCAATACATTTTGTTGAAACAATACATGGGATTCCTAATTCTCTGCTAACAATTGATGGATGTGATGTTAATCCTCCAACATTACATATTATTCCAGCTGAATTATTCATCACAATAACCATTGTTGGATCAGTTAGATGTGTTACAAGGATATCATTTTCATTGAATTTGTCGTGGTCATCCATATTTCTAATTATCTTAACCTTTCCACATACTTTTCCCTGACTAACTCCATGTCCTTTAGCTATTTGTTTCATTTTTATTTACCTTTTTCAGTGAGACATAGTGTATTCATTTACTCCTTTACTACAATAAATTGTGTTTGATCTGCCTTTAGCATTGACGTTATCATATTTATGAAGTAATTCTTCAACTAATTCTCTATGTTTTGACATTAGTTCTTTATTTTTTTGTAAACTTTCTACTAATTTTTTTGATTCGTCAACTCCTATTGCAAATGCAGGGCTGTCTAATGTTCTTAAACTTCTTTGTCTTGGTACAAGATCTTCAATAACAAAGTCATAAGCTTTTGTTCCTTTGATTGCATCTAAAAAACCTGGTGCTTTTTTTGCAAGATATTTTTTAAGATAAGCAATATCTGTTTTTTGACTTCTTTCACACCAATCACTTTCTATTTCAACATATCCTAAAATTTTTCTTAGTCCCTGTTCCATTACTGCATCATCTACTAATCCTTCTCTGTATAATGGTAATCTTTGTCCAATGATCATCTCTGCTTCTGCAAAGCCTCTTATTGGATAATTTCCATCATGATACCAAATTCCATCTAAAACTTTCTGTAATAATGTTGAACTAGTTGTTGGAACAACAATCTGTTTGCCTTTTGCAGCTGAAATAACAGCTTTTTGTAGTTCTTTATTGTCTCCTAAATCACAAACATCTAACATTGCTGCACCAAACAAATCATCTTCAATTGGACCTTTTAAATAAACAACATTTCCAAATGTAATGGCATGTTCTGGTGTTACTAATGTTTCTAAAGCTTCTCTAGGAATTGCTGTTTCTAGTGATTCTCTTTTTAATCCTAAAACGATATCATGAAAAACTCCAGCTAGAAAAGCTGTTTCTGTGTCATGTGGAAAATATACATCTGGAGAAACACCTGATTCATCTAAGATCTTTACAAGTTCAGCAGAACCATCTGCAACATCAAAACAATGAATTGCTTCGTGTCCCATCCCAGCTGGAGAGCCATGTTCAACTAATAATTTTAGTGTAGGCATTAATGCCTGTGTTACTCCATATTTATCCATCATATTAGCAACTTCTGTTGATGTGTAAAAACCATTATTACTCCATCCTTTTTCATTTTCAAAACCTATTTGGTTTAATAAACTAATTGCTTCATTTTTTTTATTCATTTTTATTCCCCACACTATTTCATCAATACTAAAATTAAAAGTAAGATTACAACTAATGTCCAGATGCTTGATAAGTTAATGTTGAATACTCTCTGTCTTTCAAACATCATACTTGCTTTTCCTTCCATTTTAAATTCCCTCTTTGTTTTGTAACTTTATAGTAATCACTACCCAGTGAACTATATAAACCTTTGTTGTCGGAATTCCGACAGCAGAACAGAAACTTTATAAATTTCATGTGTAATGTTTGTATTATACACATAAATCTGGTGTATTTTGGTGTAAAATGGATGTTAAAAATGTACTATCTGAATTAGGATTAGGTGAGGGTGAAATTAAAGTATATTTAGCTCTATTAAAGCTAGGAAGTAGTCCCGTAAGTGCACTTAAAGAAGAAACTAACCTACATAGAACTACAATCTATGATTTTATTGAAAAATTGCTTAACAAAGGTTTAGCAAATTATGTTTTAAGAGGTAATGTAAAATATTATCAAGCAACTGATCCTCAAAGATTATCTGATTTTCTTAATGAAAAAGCTTCTAGATTAAATGAAGTAATGCCAGAATTAGTTAAAATGAGTGAATTTCAAAAAAAAGATCTTAATGTAGAAGTTTTCAAAGGTAAAGAGGGCTATAAAGCTGCATTAGGGTTGGTAATAAAAGAAGGAAAAAATCTTATTGGTATGGGTTTTGAAGAAGAAAGATTTGAAGAGCTTATTCCAGACACTATGAGATGGTATTTTAGAGAAGCTAAAGAAAAAGGTATTAAAGAAAGAATATTTGTTAAGGATAGTGCTGAATTTTTTTATCCCCATGATAATATATCTTATAAATCTTTACCTGATGAATATTTTAATCCAAACCAAACAATGACTTTTGGTGACTATGTTGCACTTCATATTTGGGATCCGTTCTCTACAATTGTTATTAAGAATAAGGATTTAGCGAATTCATATAGGAAATGGTTTGAAATGTTGTGGGAACAAAATGTAAAAATAATCAAGGGTAATGATAGTCTTAAAAGAATGTTTGATTCACACTTACGTGATTTAAAAAAAGGAGATGATATGATTGTTTTTGGTAGTTCTAAACATATTCCCAAATATTTTAATAAATATTTTAATGATTATATTCCTAACTTAGCTAATAATGGAGTTAAACCCAAAATTATTTTTGATGAAGATGCACATTCGCTGATAAATGCATGTAAAGATAATAATTGGGTAGTTAAGACCTTACCAAGAAAATATATTTCACCAATAGAAGTAAACCTTTGGAAAAATAAAGCTGCAATTGTGATTTGGAAAGAAGAACCAGTTGCTTTTATTATTGAAGACAAAGAAGTGGCAGATGGTTTTAAAGCTTTCTTTGAGATACAATGGGATATTGCTAAGAAAGTGAAAAAATAGTTTTGAGTAATGAGTCTTGGGTTATGGGTGGGTAATTAGTAAATAGTTATGAGTATCACAGTAGTTGCTCAGAACTCATTTTACTCACAACTAAATCCTATAACTGATTTCCCCACAACCAACTCATTACTCAAAACCTAAAACTTAGATAATCTTTATAAATAATCAATCCTATCTAACTAAAATGCAAAAAAAGATATATGTAGTTTATTATAAGCCAAGTGATAAGGAAGAAGAATTATCATTAAAGAAAGTTCTTACTACATTAGATAAATTTAATGTTAAATATAGGGCTATTGAGAGGAAGTTTTGTTATAAAGGGGAGTTTAGGGGAGCAAAATTAATTATTGTAGTTGGTGGAGATGGTACATTCTTAAGGGTTTCTCATTATGTGAAAAATGCACCTCTACTTGGAGTTAATTCTCATTGCATGAAGAAAGAAGGATTTTTTATGCATTGCACAAGAATGGATTTTGAAAAAAAGATAAAAAAAGTATTAAAAAGTTTCAAAACTAAAAAATTATTAAGATTAGATATTTCAATTAATGGTAAATCACATAATTATCCTGCATTAAATGATGTTTTCTTTGGACATCCTAATGCTTATAAATTATCAAGATTTGATTTAACAATTAAGGGCAAAAAAGAACATCAGAAATGCAGTGGGCTAATTACTTCAACACCTGCTGGAAGTTATGCGTGGGCTGTTAGTGCTGGTGGAAAAACTTTGCCTTTAACATCTACAAAATGGCAATATTTAGTAAGGGAACAATATGAATGGCGCCTGCATAAACATAAATTAAGTAAAGGATTGCTTAATAAAAATGATAAAATTAAAATTAAAGTTTTGAGGAATAATTATGTTCTTGCTATTGATTCATTAGAAGAAATTAAATTAAAACAAGGTGATATTGTTACAATAAAACCTTCTAAAAGATTTTTGAATTATGTTGTAATCTAAAACAAGTTATAGAAAAATGAAAAGTAAATTAAAAAATATAGGGTTTTATTTTGTTGCAAGTTCTGAATTAAGTAATCTAAGAGCTATTCAGCAGGTAGAATTAGCAATAAAAGCTGGTGTTAAAGTTGTACAATTCAGAGAAAAGGATTTAGATAGAAAACAAATGCATGAAACAGCTGCAAAGATTAGGGAATTAACTAAAAAAGCAAAAGTTTTGTTTATAGTTAATGATTATTTGGATGTTGCTATTAAAGCAGAAGCAGATGGTGTTCATCTTGGTAAAAATGATTTTGATCCAGAAGAAGTAAGAAAGATTATGCCTGATATTTTAGTTGGGTTAAGTGCAAGAAGTGTTGAAGAAGCAGTGTTAGCAGAGAAAAAAGGAGCAGATTATATTTATTTTGGACCAATATTTAAATCAAATAAAAAAGAAATTAATGTTTTAAGTGTTGATGCAATCAAAGAAGTTAAAGAAAAAGTAAAAATACCTATAATTGCAATTGGTGGCATTAGTAAAGATAATGTTAAAGAGGTTTTAAATGCAGGAGCAGATGGATTTGTTATTGTTAGTGAATTGTTTAAAAAAGATTTAGGTAAAGAGATTAATCAAATAATTAATATTTCTTAGAATAATAAGTGGACAGGCATGCCCAGTAATGGCCATATAAACGAGCCTGAGGTTTAACCCTCATCCATTCTCAGTAAGGCTACCTCACAAGCACCTATGTAAAAACTTAATGCTGCTTCCGTCAGGATCTGACATAGTTCGTAAACACACAAGTCCTATGAGACCAAACATCATGGGCAAGATAAGGACCTCCTGCCTGAATATATGACGCTTACCAAGCTTCAACTCCTGCATAAGTCCGTTACAGGTAACAGGTGAGGACTAACCACCCAGTCTAGCCTATCCAAGTAAGAGGTATTTTTGGTCATTTAAAAAGGTTACGCCAGGATTTGGTGTGTTATGTATGAAAAATTTAACAACAATGGCGTTGATGCGACGGGGGTTGCCCCCTTCGGGGTGTCGCATAAGGCATTTTTCAGAAGGAAAAATGACTGTCAACAGCCATTATTGTTGTTGTTGGATTCTTCCTTAACTATTGTGACATAATTTCCATAAGATTTTTAAATTAATAACATAGTAATTACTATTAAAATGAGTTTGGTATTGTTATTTGATGATGTGAATGGAATTACACCTAAAAAAGATGTTAGGATTAGTTCTATTAGTAAAAGTAAACCAAAATTAGCAAAAACTGAAACTAAAAAAAGTCTAAAATCAAAGAAAGATAAAAAACAAGAATCTAAAAAAACAAAAAAAGACGGAATTGCAGCTAAGATTATTGAAATGATTGAAGAATTAGCTGAAATTGAAGATACAAATAGTGTTATTGAAGATCACATTAAATCTATAAAGGATAATTATTCTGAGATTTTTCATGTGCAACAATATCAACAACAACTTGCACAGTACACTAAATTTCTTAATGCATACTTAAAAGGTTATGAACAAAGAGAAGGTACTAATGGTGTGGCAATTGTACGTGAATATGATGATGCATTTGAAAGAACAGATGTTATTGTTCCTAAACGAGATTTTGAAGCTGGACAAGAAGTTATGACTAATTCTGAAATAAGAGACATAGTTAGAAGAAAAAGAATGAACTGGGCAATGGGTGGAGAACATAATCATGTTTCGCCTGATGAAAAAGAACGTTATAAAATGTGGAAAATATGCAATAAATTCAATTATATTATGGCTGAAGGTGGCTGGTTCTCATTGTAATGTTTTACTTTATCTTTTTTTAGGATTTTATTATTTCTTTGCTATCTTCCATAATGTATCAAAATAAGACTGCATATTCTTGACCATTCCAATACCTTTTTATATTATCTTTTTCTTTGTTAAATTATGATTGACTTTAATCTTAACCCAGTATTAGCATCAATAGGACCATTTGAAATACGTTATTATGGATTAGTTTATGTAATTGGCTTCTTATTAGTGTATTTATGGCTATGGTTAGGAATCAAAAAGAAGAAAATTGATCTTGAACAGGAAGAATTAGATACCTTATTGTTATACATCATGTTAGGTGTTATAATTGGTTCTAGGTTATTCCATATTATATTCTGGCAACCAGTTTATTATTTTTCTAATCCTTTGCAAATACTTGCAGTATGGAAAGGTGGAATGGCATTTCATGGTGGATTAATTGGAAGTGCATTTGCAATCTGGTTGTTCTGTAGGAATAAATCAATAAAGGAAAAAGGTGTAACATTAGCAAAATTAGCTGATTATTTAGTTATACCTGGGATTATTGCATTAGCTTTGGGTAGAATTGCTAATTTCTTAAATGGTGAATTGCCTGGAATTATTACTAATGTTAATTGGTGCTTTAATTTTCCTGGTTATGAAGGTTGTAGACATCCATCTCAGCTTTATGGAGCATTGAAAAGATTTATTGTTTTAGGTATTGTTGTGATAGTTGATCAATTATATATTAAGAAAAGTATTATTGCGGGAAAAAGAATTAAAGATGGTTTCTTATTTTGGGTGTTTGTTGGATTAATGGGGATTGGAAGGTTTATTGTTAATTTCTATAGGGATGATGCTAGAGGGTTAGGATTAAGTTTAGGACAGTATTTAGGATTAGGAATGTTTGTTTTAAGTTTAATAATATACTTCAAATATTACAGAAAAAAATAATTTATTTCTCAACTACAAATACACAATGATCTTTTTCATATGGTTCTAGGTCCATATAATCAACAATATTAACTTCTGCTTCTTCTAATTGTCTTTTGACCATCTCAAATATCTTTATAGGTGATTTTGTAACATCAATACTTCTTGCTTTGATTGCTAAGAAACCACGACCACCAGTTTTTAAGAATTTTAGATTTTTTAGAAATATTTGAACTTGTGCTTTTTGTGCAATATCCTGAACAAGAAAATCACATTTACAAATTCTATAGTCATATTCTTCTGGTTTGTTACAATCTGCTAAAATAGGTACAATATTTTTCCTATCATGAGCTAGGAAATATAATTGTCTTAATACTCTTGGTGCAATATCTATTCCAAAAATTAAACCTTTCTTACCAATAACATCACTTACATGAGATACAGTTGTTCCAGAAGCAGCACCTAAATATAATACAAAATCACCCTCATTTAAATTTAAAGGACAAATGTTTTTAGCTAATGCAGCTCCTATTTTACTTTTAACAGTACTCCATTCTCTATATTCTGTTCCTTCATCATTGATTAGTTTCTCGTCATAAACCTTCTTACCTTTAATAAGATTCTTGGTCCAAAATTTAATCCCCCATTTACTATCTTCTATAAATATTCCAGGGTTTTCAGTTTCTTCTAAGTCTTTCATTGTAATTTTCCTTAATCTTTGTTTAAAACTTACTGTTTTGATGATGTAATCGTTAAAAACAACAACAATGGCACGGACGGACATTTGCAAGCAAATATCCTACTCGCCTTCGGCTCGCCCGGCCTTGTTGTTTTTAACTCTTTATTATTATTTTATATTAAGTTGTTTTTTTAATTTTGCAACTAATAGCTTTCCTTGTTTATTGTCTAAAGTTCCTTCATGGAAAAAATCTACTTTAGTAGCAATTGAAATTGCACTTGCTAAATGTCTTGCTGCTTTACCTTTGTCTTTATGCTTTGCAGTTCCAACAAAAGGATGGTTAATAATAATCCCATGTTTAGGACATCTAGCTCTTTTATTTTTTAAATGTCTAAATAATGCTTTTTCTGCACCTAATAATTGGATTGTAGAGGAAGTCATCTCTGCTAGATTTTCTAGGGTATGTGCATGTTCAATTAATTCAGCAGCAATTGTAGTAGTAGCAACTTCCATTAAATTAGGGCAATGGTAACTCATGATTTCTTCAATATAATTTTTTTCTTCTTCTCTTAATTTGATTAAATTACTGATTTCTTTAGCTAAGCTTTTCATTTGATTAACATCTTCAGTTGATAAATCACTTCCAATTGTTCTAACACCAAATTCTTTCTCTAATGTAGTTCTTTTTTTTGTTGATACTATTTTTGCATATGCTTCATTATCATCTATTTTCAAATCTAGTTCTGGAAAGTATAAACTATACCATTCTCTTAATCTTTTACTAAGAAGATTTATTACTCTGTTTAAATCATCAATATTATTAATTGCTTGATTAATTAAATTATCTGTTCTAACAGATTTGATTAAGTCTTTTTTAGTTTTATCCATATTGAATTTATAGAATAATTCATTGAATGTTTTGTCTTTTGGAAAAACAAAATCAGAATCAGCTTTTTCTACACTCTTTTTTAAATATTCTTTTTCATATTTTAGCTTGTTTTTCCTATCTGTTAGATTTTTAAATAGTTTTTTAGCTATTACTTTGTCTCCTTTAAGCATAAATGTGCCAAATATGTTGGTATAAACTGTTTTGTTCATTATATATAAGATTACTATATCTGTTTAAATAGTTTCTTGTAAGTTTAGGTGTAATTTACTTTAAAAGGAAGCTTTAAATATTACTTATTTATCCAGAATATCATGCATATAGGAATTCAAGGGAAAGTAAGTTTCATAATTGATACTGATGAAAGATTAAGGGAAGAATTAAAGTATGTTAATCAGGTTTTAGCTGGTTATATGCCTCAATTAGATGTTCTTTCTAGTTTTAGACCTGAAGAAAGTTGGTTTTTAAGAAAGCCTGAAGGAACCCATGGTATTGCTCATGAAGCAAGAGTTTTAGTCTTTGCTGAACTTTTAGGTAGGCTATATCAAACAGAAAAGGGGCTAGGATCAATTGATTTAGATGTTTTAAGAAGAGCTGCTTCTACTCATGATATTAGGAGGAGTAGTGATCTTGTTGATATTGGACATGGTGAAAGAGCTGCAAGTTTTTATTTAGATAATCTAATTGCTAATGGTTATGTTAATGATAATGGAATTGATTCAGAAAAAGTTGCTTATGTTAATAGTTGGCATGTTCCAGATGATCATCATGCACCACATATGACTTCAGAATTAATGCTGTTTAAGGATGCAGATGGTTTAGATAGGGTAAGGATAGAACATAATGGCCAAGGAATGGATATGTCATATGCTAGGTTTGAGCAAACAAGTCATTTTGTTGCAACTGCAGCTTATTTATTCAAAATTAGTAATGCTATTATGTTTTCAGGAGTTGATCAGTTTGATGCTGTAATGCAAGCTGCAGGAATGTTAGGATTAATAGAAAATGATTATGCAAAATCTTTAATTAATTATAGTACTACTAATGTTACTGAATAATTGTTCCAATAAACTCTTTGCCATCTAAGAAGTTTTTAATGTTCTTTAAATCATTACCATTAATTATTACAACTTTCTTGCCTAGTTTCATTGCTTGTTTACTTGCAACAGGATCAAATGGTGTATTCCTACCTGGAATCCATTCTTCTCCAATAATCTCTAAGTAATCTTTCCAAGTTACCTCTTTCAATGGTTTAGCACCTTTATGTTTTTTAGGATCTTTATCATAAACATAATCAATGTTTGTTAGATTAATAACAACATCTGCTTTAATATTTTCAGCTAATAATACTGCATCCATATCTGTGCTATGGCCTGGTTCATGACCAGAACCAATAATTATTTTTTTATTTGATTTAATTGGATCTCTTGGATTATCAATAACTTTTTCATAAGCATCTTCTCCAAACACACTTCTGACTAATTCTGCATTAAGATTTGTTGATCTAATACCAATCCAATCTAAGTCATCATTATCTTTACAACCAAGTTCTCTAGCTGCATCTTGATAAATTCTACAAGTTTTACCGCCACCACAAATAATTGCAGCTTTATGACCTTGATTAGTAAAATCTAGAATTAATTTTTTGAATTCTTTTATAAATTTAAGATCTATTTTATCAGGAACAACCATTGATCCGCCTAATGACATTATTATGTTTTTCATTTTATTTTTCTCCTTTATATTGGCCAAGATGGTGATAGCATCAACATCTTAACTTCCTAAACCTATAAAGCTAACTCCAATAATAATTATAATAATACTTATCCACTTCCATTTATTCATGTCTTCTTTTAAATACTTTACTGACAATAATGCAGTCCATATATATGATAATGAAATAAATGGGTAAAGATATGATAAATCTCCATACTTTAATGCAATGATGAATAATATACTAGCTAATCCATACAAACCAAGGCCAAAGATTAAAGCATAATTTGTAATCAATGCTTTTATTTCTAATTTAAATTTAGATGAACCTATTTTTAATAATAAACTCCCTGTTGCACCCATAAATGTAGCAAAGACAGTTATAATAATAGCAAAATATAGCAGATTCATTATGACTTACCTCCTAAAATTGCAACACCTATAATAATTAAAATAATTCCTGACCATTTAAATGCGGAAATTGTTTCTTTAAAAATAAATAATGATAATAATGTTACCCATAAATAACTTGTAGCTATCATTGGATAAATTGTAGATAATTCTCCTCGTTTTAATGCTAAGATTAAGAATAATGCTGCAATTGCATATAAAAATAAACCAATGAATAAATGATAATTAAAAATTAAATCTAAACTAAAAACAAAGTTTTTAGCAGCTAACTTGTAAAACACTTGAGCAACAGATATAAAAACAGTAGAAAAAATTACCAATAAAATTGCACTTAGTTTTGTTTTACCCATCTTATTATAATTAAGATTATAGTCTGGTTTAAACAACTATAATATTTATTCTTTAAATAATACTTCAACCATTGCAGCAAACGCTGGTCTTGTTACAAATACACCAAATGAAACACCTGCAATTGTTGTTAACGCAAATCCTTTTAATAATCCTGCACCTGCACTTAATAGAGGAATCATTGCAACAACTGTTGTAAAATATGCAGCCATAATAATAAAGAATGCTCTTTTTAATTTTTCTTTCCAGTTCAGATGTATTGAACCTTTGTCATGCATTGTTTCGTCTGCAATAACTATTTGATCGTCTACACCTGTACCAACAGCAACAATGATAGCTGCAATAGCTGCTAAATCAAGTTGCCAATTAACTAAAGTAGCAAAACCTAAGATTAAAATAACTTCACCAATCATAGCAACTAACATTGGGGCTGCTATCTTTGCTTTTCTATATCTTATTGAAACAACAGCAACAACTGCTAGAATTGCAAATAAACCTACCCAAATAGCATTCTTAACAAATTCTTTTCCTAAGATAGGTGAAATAGTATCAATTTTTACAATATCTAATTTAACAGGTAAACTTCCAGTAATAAGGATTGTTTGTAATCTCTTCATATTTTTTGCTGTATCTAATACAGCTTCTTGTCTTGTTTTACCTGCACCTGGACCAGAAATAGAAATTTGTGTTTCTGCTTTTCCTTTAAGACTATCTCCAATTCTTAATGTGTCAACTAATTCATCATCTAAATATAAATCTAAACTTTCACTTAAATAACCTTCTCCATTTTCTTGGATAATATCCATGTCTTTAGTTGTATCAGCTTGTCTTTGAGCAGATTCAGGACTTAATACAATAGAAAATGCAAATGAACATTGAATTAAATCTTGACCTACGCTTCCACAAGGTCTTCTTGGATCAATAACAAAACTACAATCAGGTGTTCTACATACACTTTTTACATCTTCGCCACCTTTGAAAATTGTTGTATTACCTATTTTTGCTTCAAACTTACCTTGACCACTAATTAATTCTTTAACATCATCTTCGTTTGCTCCTGCAACTTCTACAATAATATATTTGTTGCCAGAAATAAAGTCACCTGCTTCCCTAACTATAATATCACTTAAACCATAAACATTTAATCTTTGTTTTAAGTTGCTAATAACAATATCCATATCTTCTTCTGAAATCTCTTCAGCAGGCTGTAATAAAACTCTTGTTCCACCTTCTAAATCTAAACCTTTCTTAAGGTTAGTTGTAGGTGCATCATAAACTGTTAATCCTATATCTTCAACACCAATTATTTCTTCTTTTGTTTTTTGGACTGTTTTAGTTACTTCTACAATTTCTTCATTTGTAATAATACTACCATTATCTAATGTTTCATTTACTTCAATTGTCTCATTAATAGTTATTTCTTCTGTTCCTTCTAATTGAATTATATTAATTAGTGGATTTATAGTTAATGTATAATCTTTTTTGTGTTTAAGGAATGAGAATCTTCTTTCATTTTCTCCAATTCTTTCATAATTACTTAATGTTTGGATAGAGACAATATCATCAGTTTCTAATGTATTAATTATTGCTTCATAATCACTTATACTATTAACCTTTTTTCCGTTTATATGGGTAATAATCTCCCTAGACATTGGCTTATCTCTTGGTAAAGGACTTTCAAAACCTGCAAGGTTAGCAGCACTATCTTTTTTTACACTTCTAACTGCAACACCATCATTCCAAGGATTAGGATGAATAGAAATAAGAGCAAAAACTAATAAGATTACTAATAATATGACTCTTCCTTTAGTAAATATTTTTTTAATTTGTTGTGACATCTTTCTTTGCCTTTTTTTCTTTATGTTCCATATATAATCTTAATATTCCAACGTTTTGGATCCATGTATTAATACTATCAACAATTAGACCAATTAGTAATATAGTCATAATTTGAGTAATAATCTCAGATTGTGAAATGATTAATGCAACAATAACAGCTGCTAATGTTGTTAAGTTCATTGTTAAACCTGTTTTAATTGAACTAAATATACGATCCATATAATGACCTTCTTTTCTTTTCAATACTCTAACTGTTAACAAAATATCTGTATCAACACTATAACCAATTAATAATAAGAATGCTACAATTCCTGCTGTTCCTAACTTAATACCCATAAGATTAACAATTGCTAATGTAATAACCATATCACTAAATGCAGCTAACATTACAGCTAAACTTGGTACTATTGTTCTAAAGTATAAGAAAACAACAATCCCCATAAATACAAATGCTAATAATAATGCAAATATTATGTCTTTAAAAAAACTTTTTCCCAAAGCAGAACCAGTAATCTCAACATTAAAATTACTACTTTCAACACCTAATATCTCTTCTAAATAATTAACAAACTCATCTGTTAGGTCTTTTTCAGAAATACTTGCTTCAATAATGATGGCAATTTGTTTTCCTGCATCTGTAATCTGTTTAACATTAATATCATAATCACTATAATCTTTTTTAATAGTCCTTTCTAATTCTTCTGGTACAAAAACATTATCAAGTACTTCACTAGGTATTGTAGCTACTAAACCACCTTTTAATGAAACACCCTTATTAAGAAAATCCCCTGTTGTGGAATTTTGATAACCTATTTGTAATAAAGCTAAAACAAGCAATAAAATTGGAATAATCAATAGCTTTTTATAGTGTTTTATATAAAATTCCTTAATACTATCTAATTTACTCATACACTTGCAAGAATAATAATCTATTTATATAGTTTATTGTTAACATATATAAAAGAACAAGTAATTCATATGAAATGTACATAAAATGGTAAAGAAAAACATTAAGAAAAACATTAAAAATACAACAGAAAAAGCAAATACTTCAAAGAAGTTAGCTAATAAACCTAAAAGTACTAGTATTAAAAAGCCTAAAAGATCTGTCCAAATTAGATTAATAGGTACATCACATATTGCTAAACAATCTATTGAAGAAGTTAAGACTAATATTAATAAGTTTAAACCTGATATTGTTGCAGTTGAACTAGATAAAGGAAGATTACAGGCATTATTAACAAAGCAAAAATCTAAAACACCATTTTGGTTAATATTTAGGATAGGAGTTGTTGGCTATGTATTTGCAAAGCTTGGAAGCTGGGGTTCAAAGAAACTAGGGAAAGTAGTTGGAGTTGAGCCAGGGGAAGAAATGCTAACAGCAATAAAATTAGCTAGGCAAAAGAATATTAAACTAGCCTTAATAGACCAACCAATTGAAATTACTTTAAGACGATTTTCTGCTAAAATAACATTTAGAGAAAAGTTGAGATTTATTGGGGATATATTCAAATCTATTATATTTAGGAAAAAAGCTGCAGAAGAACTTGGCATAGACATAAATAATTTTGATTTAAGTAAAGTGCCTTCTAATGAACTTATTAAAAAATTAGTTAAAGTGATGAAAGGTAAATATCCTAATGCTTATTCTGTATTAGTTGATGAACGTAATAAAGTAATGGCTTTTAATTTATTGAATTTAGCTAAAAAATATGATAATATCTTAGCTGTTGTTGGAGCAGGTCATTTAGAAGGTATGAAAGTAGAAATGGATAAAATGGCTAAGAATAAAAATAAATAATAGTATTATGAATTTGTTCTAAGAAAAATTAATGAAATCTTAAATCTTATTGTTATGCTGATTTATCAATTTGGTATAAACACCCTAAACACTGTACCTTTTTCTAATTCAGATTCAACACCAATTGTACCTTTATGTAGTTCAACAATCTTTTTGACAATTGCTAATCCTAATCCCGTTCCTCCTTTTTCTCGTGTCATATAGTCCTCTGCTTGATAGAATTTGTCAAATAAGTATGGTAACTTGCTTTTGTTTATTCCTATCCCTGTGTCTGTTACTGCAAGCTCAATTCCTTGTTCATCTTGTTCTGCATTAAAGGTAATGCTACCTTTATTAGTAAATTTTAATGCATTAGAAAAAAGATTAATAATTACTTGCTTGAATAGGTTTTCATCAATATTAACCTTCATTGATCTTGGGATATTATTAATTACCCTGATTTTTTTCTTCTTAGCCATTTCATGGTAAATTGTTTTGTTAATTAATTCATGTAATTTTACTTCTTTTATATGTAATTCTTGTTTTTTTGCTTCTAATTTTGCAAGACTAAGAATATCATTGATTAAATTATTAAGTCTATCAGATTCATTACCTATTAATTTAATTGGTGATTTTTGTTTTGCTTTTAGCTTTCCAAATTCACCATCTCTTAACAAAGATAAATATAATTTAATATTTGTTAATGGTGTTCTTAACTCATGACTTACAGTACTTACAAATTCGTCTTTTAATTCTGATATCTCTTTTTGTTGTTCATATTTTTGTTGTGTTCTTGATAATTTTTCACGTAATGTTGCTTTATCCACTAGTTTGAAATATACTACTCTTATAAAAAATAACATTGATAATAATGGGAATGGCAGAGCAAATATAATTAAGATTGTACTACTAGAGTTATAAAATAAATAATTCAATATGTTAAAAATAGGTGCAGCTAAGAAAAGCATAAAAGCAACTATGATGGAATTTGCATATCTTCCAATGATTTTTCTGTTCTTTGGATTGTTAATGGCAATTATGGGGTAAGAAAATATGGTTAATTTTAGGACCTCAAACATAAGGTAAGCAAGTGATTGGTCAAAAATAATAAACTTATGAACATTAACCCAATAAAATTGAGCAATTGTAGCAATTATTAAAAAACCAACAACTTTAAGATACATTGCATTCTCAAATCTCTTTGCAGTTCTTTTAGACTTTTTGAATAATGGAAACAAAAAGGCATTTGTTACAAATATTAAAGCAATGATTTCTAATACATTATCTATTATTGGTAAGAAAACATCAACATTTGGTGCAGATATATTCATGAAAACAATATAAGAATAAGCAATTGTAATAATAAAACGACCAATCATCAAACTAAAAAACCCTAATATTAAATAAGCAAGCTCTCTTCTATGTATTCTTCTGAACTCACTAATTAACATATAAGAAACAACAGTATAAATTATGAACTCAATTAAATTTTTTAATAATTCACCATTAATTGTTCCAAGAAAAGAAAATATTTTGAAAAATAATTGGATTGATAATACTAAAAATGTATCTATAGTTGGAAAAAGTAGTTCATTCATTTTATTACTATGCTCTATCTTCTCTATTGTACTTTATTGAATTTAAGACTTATTACAAATTTTAATTATTCATTATTCTTGTTCAAAACTTGATTAACAACATGTTTTAACTCAGTACCTTCAAATGGTTTCATGATATAATCATCTGCACCAATATCAAGACCTTGGATCTCATCTTTATTTTCATTTTTTGCTGTAACCATAATTACTTTTGTTTCTACAAGCTCAGGATCTTCTTTAATCTTCTTACAAACTTCGTATCCATGTAATTTTGGCAGCATTAAATCAAGAATAACTAAATCTGGTTTAACTTCTTTAACTAATGCATGGCCTGTCTCACCATCATGTGCTAAATGCACATTAAAGTCTTTTTGTAGAATTAAAGCTTCTGCCTTTGCAATATTTATATCATCTTCAACAATTACTATTGATTTTTTCATGTTAACACCTTTTTTAATTGATTTGAAATGTTTGAAGGGCTTAATTGTTTGAAGTTTAATTTATATTTTGAACCCTTTAAACATATATTCTTCCAAACATTCTTTTTATATGTTATGGAATCTAAATCTTTATGATTTTAGTTCTATTAGATTAAGATAGTAAACTTTGTTAAACAAATGGCAGAAGTATAATATGGCACCACCAATTATTGTAATTGTAGCAGTATAAATTTGTAATATAGTTGTGTTTAAACTAAGCTTAAATACAATTAATGTAACAATTACACTTATTGTTGACATAATGACTAGGTAAATAAAGAATATAACAGCAGAGCTAATTAATGGTTTATAAGATTGATATTCTGAAAGTGCTTTCCATGCATAATCTAATGCATGTTTGAACTTTCTATTCTTTGCAAAGTTAATATGGGCAAAATTAAGAAATGTGTATACGAAAACTACTATAATTCCTATAATTAATCCTAATGTTTTTTTAGAGTAATCTTCCTTGATTGTAAATAATATGATTCCAGCAATAAGTAAACTTATAATTAATGTTGTTAAATAAATTAAAAAGTTTATTCCTGTAAATTCTTTTAAATGTTTCCATTCAAATGCTTTTTTATCTTTGTAACTAAATAATATCTCCAATATTTTTTTTCTTGCAACAGAATATAAAATAATGATTGCAATAAGATTAAATAATGTAATAAATAATACTAATGCTATTGATGTTACTTTTAATGTGTTAAATAGTAAGCCAATTAATCCGTTTAAAATTAGTAAACATGCAATTAAAATTAAGTCAGTTATTATGAAAAATAATATTTTTTGTGGTTTGGAGAAAAATAACTTTAATGAATTAAAAAAAATTGTTGATTTAAAATAATTATTCCCTTTTTTGAATATGTTTACCATGATTTACATATAAAACTAAACATGATATAAAAAGTTAATGGTATAATGTATATAAATAGCTATTTTGTGTAAGTCATACTGGTAGCATATGTGTATTATCTTGAATAATTTTGAGTAATCTCGAGTAATCTTGAATTATCTTGAATAATCTAAAATAATGTAAAAATTAATATATGTATGTGTATTTTTATGTAATTATGACAGAAATCAAGAAAACAGATGTTTTCACATTAAATCCTTGTGATACTGATAAGAGTTGCAAAGCAAAACTTAATAAAAGACAGAAGCTTGATTTAGGTAAGATAAAAGAAAAGTTTAAAGTAACTAGTGATGCTGGTATCGCATTAGTATTAGAAATTGAACATATTGAAGTAATAGTTCATGGTTTTGGTGATTTAGTATTTAAAGTAGGGAAATTAAAAATAAGCAAGAGTAAATTAAAAGAATTAGCAAAAAAAATATATGGGATTGGATTAAAATGACATTAAAATTTTATAATACCTTTTCAAGGAAAAAAGATGTATTTAAACCTGTTAAAAAAGGAGAAGTAAGTCTTTATTCATGTGGTCCAACGGTTTATCATTATGCCCATGTTGGGAATTTTAGAGCATTTATGTTTTCTGATATCTTAAAGAGATATTTAATATTTAAGGGATTTAAAATAAAACATGTTATGAATATTACTGATGTTGATGATAAAACAATTAGGGATTCTCAAAAAGAAGGAAAAACACTTAAAAAATTCACAGAATTCTATACTAAAGCATTTTTAGATGATTTAATTGTTCTTAATATTATTCCTGCTGATATTATGCCTAAAGCAACTGATTGTATTCCTGACATGATTAAATTAATTCATAAATTGCTTGCAAAGGATGTTGCTTACAAAGCAAAAGATGGGATTTATTTTAATATTAATAAATTTAAAAATTATGGGGAACTTTCAAAAATAGATTTAACCAAGACTAAAAAAGTTTCTAGAATTAGCACAGATGAATATGATAAAACTAATCCTAATGATTTTGCACTATGGAAGTTTTGGAGTAAAGAAGATGGAAATGTTTCTTGGGATGCTGATTTTGGTAAGGGAAGACCAGGATGGCATATAGAATGTTCAGCAATGTCATCTAAAAATTTAGGGGATAGTTTTGATATTCATACTGGTGGGGTTGATCTAATATTTCCTCATCATGAAAATGAGATTGCACAATCTGAAGCAGCCTCTGGTAAGAAATTTGTTAAGTATTGGTTGCATAATGAATATATTCTTGTAGATGGGAAAAAGATGAGCAAAAGTTTGGGGAATTTCTACACTTTAAGAGATATATTGAATAAAGGGTATTCAGCTAAAGCAATTAGGTATGTATTATTGGCAACACATTATCGTCAACAATTAAACTTTACTTTAGATGGTGTGGGGAGTGCTGAAAATAGTATTGATCGTCTTAAAGAGTTTACCGAAAAGCTTAGGCGAAAAGTAAAGGGTAAAGGAAGTTCTAAAGGGAAAGGACATGAAGGTACAGATGATTTAATTGAATTAACAAGAAAATCTTTTGAAAAAGCAATGGATGACGACTTGAATATTTCAGAAGGCCTGGGTGTGTTTTTTGAATTTGTAAAAGAAGTTAATAAAATCATGGATATTATTAGTAAGAAAGATGCAAAAGCTCTTCTTAATTTTTCAGATCAGATTGATTCTATTTTTGGATTAATGCATTTTGAGGACGATAAGATTCCAAATAGTGTAATTAAGATTGCAGAACAAAGACAAAAAGCAAGAGCTGAAAAAGACTTTAAAAAAGCAGATGAGTTTAGAGATAAACTTAAAGAAAAAGGTTATGAAGTTAAAGATACTAAAGATGGATTTGTTCTTAAGGTTATATGATTTTTACTTCTTTTTTACTAGGTCCAGTGGATGTGTTTCTCATGAATTTTTTAATTTAATAAAAGAGACTATATTAATAAAAAAATAATAACAACATAGGCACGGACGAACTTTTCTCATTTCATTCGAAAAATCCTACTCGCCTATCGGCTCGCCCGGCCATGTTATTATTTTTACTAAAAAACAAATAAAATTATCTAAATACAATTCCTTATTCACGTCGAGAAATAATTAGAATTTATTATTTTTAATTAAGAAAAAATAAATAAAAAAGTAAAAAAAAATAAAAAACAAAGTAAAGAAATTATCTTTTCTTTTTCTTAACAACTTTCTTCTTTGCTTTCTTCTTAACGACTTTTTTCTTCTTAACTGCTTTTTTCTTTGTTGCTTTTTTCTTCTTGCCGCCTCTATTCATCTGTACCATTGAGATATCTCCTTTCTTATCTACAAAGTAAAGATAGCCGTTTTTTTTCTTAACTCCTACTTTTGCTACTTTAATTATTTTTGCCATTTATGATTCACCCCTTTTTAGGTCGATAAGCCTTCCTGGAAAAAACTACTATTTAAATCTTTTGATTTTGACGTGGAGGATTTATGTTGTCTAGAATATACATTATAATCTTGTTTAATTATGTGATTTTCCTCAAATCTCCTGTAATTAGTTAATATTGTTTAATCTATGTCTTAAATATTTAGCTCTGGCACTTGCGTGCCAGAGCCAGAAAACAATGTGCCAACTGAATCTCCTTACTGAAGGTTTGTTGGGGGTGTCTAGATCTGAATTTTAGATCTAAGCTTCAGTTTATTAGTTAAAACAGTTGTTATGCACATAAGTATGAATTATTTTATGTACTTACAACATTCCATGAAGTTCTTCTTCATCAATTAAGGCTGTTCTTTTACTATAATTTAAATTCCAAACCCTAAAAAATTGTGTTAGTTCTTCATCATATACATATGGGACAAGTAATACTCCTTTTCCAATATGTTGTATTTTTGCTTTTTTGGCAATACCAGATTTACCATCTCTACCTTTTAAAGCATAATAAAATCTGATTTTGTCTTTTTTTTGTAAGTTTTTGCTGGAAAATGAATATATCACCATCTTTTCCCCGCGTTTAATGAAATTATTATAACTGTACATGTTAGCTTGATTAACATTACTCCTATTTAAAGTTTTTCATGTTAATCTACTTAACATATGATTTATTTATTATTAATAATTAAGTTAACCCCAACGCTTTAAATGAACTAATCTGTTAATTTACTTAACATAATATTTGAAATATTATATAAATCTTTTGATTTTTTTTCATTTTTTATTTATTTTTGTTAGTTAATATAATGAAAAAATAGTTATGGCTATTTTTTGTTAACTTAGTTATCATGTTTTTTATTTATTGATGTTATTTAATTAACAAATATCTGTTATTTGATATGATTCGTTAACTTAACTAACTATATTTTGTTAAAAAAGCTATGAAAAAGTTTATATTGTAGATTATTTATACTTATTTTACCATGAGATACAATGATGTTACTGTAATTATTCCTACATTTAATGAAGAAAAAAACATAGGTGTATTAATAAAAAAATTAAGTAAATTATTTTCAAATATTAAGATAATTGTAAGTGATGACGGCTCAAAAGATAGAACTCAAGAAGTTGTTGTAGAATGTACAAATGAAAATGTTACTTTATTAGATAGATCTAAAAAACCAGTAAAAGGATTAACAGTTAGTGTGATGGATGCTATTGTCAAATGCAAAACTGAATTTTTTGTAGTTATAGATGCTGATTTTCAACATCCACCAAATAAGATTAAAGAAATAATAGATAAATTAAGAGAAGATAATGATCTTGTTATTGGAAATAGAATAAAAATTCATGGCGACTGGGGCGTACATCGTTTAATTATATCTGAAACTGCTTATTTCTTAGGTAATTTAAGGTTGTTAAAAAAGAAATTTCCAAAATCTGATTTGATGAGTGGTTTTTTTGGTGCGAAAACAAAATTAGTTAATGAGATTATGATGAAAAATCATAAAAAGTTTGAATTAAAGGGTTATAAAATTTTATTTGATATTATGAAGTATCTTTCTCAAGATTCTAAAGTAAATAAAGTTGATTATGAGTTTGGTTTAAGAACAAGAGGAGAATCTAAACTTGATTGGAAAATAATGTATTATTATTTCAGATCTTTGTTTAAGTGATATAATGCAATAAAAAGTAAGAAATTCAATCCTTTACATAATAAATACTTTTAACTTCTTCATATTTCTTTTCAAAAGCTAATTTTAAATTATTATTTGGAGCTTCTCTAATTTTATCAAATAATGCTGGTCTTAACTGTTCTTCACATTCCATATTAAAGCATACAAATGGACCGGGGATAAAGATAACTGCTGAAACCTCTTTAGCTAAACTTGGATTGTCCATCCATCTGCTGTATGTTTTATGGCCATCTTCGACAGAATCATAATAAGGAACAATCTTTATATCAGAATAAGCAACATGAACTGGATCCGCTGTTAATATTAAACCTTTGTAATCATCAGGAAAGAATTTGTAATATTCGTCTACAATTGGTGGTTTTTCAGTTGGAAACTTATTAAAACTATTGTAGTCTTCATGTAATGATGATGTTATTGAAATGATTGAAAATATTAACAATAGCATTAATGGTAAAATTCTTAACCAGTGTTCTTTAGTAACTGTTTCAGTTGTTCTTATTCTTTCAATTGTATAATATATTCCATAACCTGCAAGAATTGCAATGAATGGAAGGAAAGATAAACTAAATCTTAATTGTTTATTTGTTAAGTAAGTAAAATATGCAAGGAAAATTATTAATGAAATAGGGATAATTGAATCTCTAACAATGTTTTTAGATTTTTTCAAGATGAAATATGTTAAGATAAAACCTAGTATGGAAAATATTAGAAAATAATTCTGAATTATTAAATTAAAGGGGTAATAAAATAAGTTTGATATGGTTTCATGTATTGCATGTACTAAATTCTCACCATGTGAAGATGCTTGTAAGAATGGATATAGAAATGATTTGTACTTGTAGTAATTAAATGCAAATGAAGCAACAACTAATGGTAAAAATCCAAGTATATATTTAATAGCGTTCTTTAAGTAAGGTGAATTTGCCTTAATTTTCTTTTTGAAGGGACCTTTTACTAACATAAACTCTACAAACAATGTAGCTAAACAACAAATAAAAACTAAACCATTTGGATATCTAAAAATAAAAGCTAATGATGTTGCAATACCTGCATATACATAATATTTTCTAATAAATAAATAAATAGCTAATAAAATAAAGAATGTTGAAGGTATTCCAGTCATTAATCTTAAACTATTATAAAAAAATACTGGGGTTATTGCATATATGATTGTGCTGAATAGTGCAGTTTGTTTATTGAATATATGTTTTGAGATGTTGTATACAAGGAAAATTGTTCCAGTTGCAAATATTAATTCAACTATTCTTCCCCACAATATTGGGTTTAGGCCAAGTTTCCACACTAAACCAAATAAAAACGGAATTCCTAATGGTCTTATGTTTTCCCATAATCCTATTTTTCCTAAAGAAAAAATGTATTTTCCTATTCCAATGTAAACTGCTTCATCCCATAATACAAAATGAAACTTGTAAATCATATGTAAGATATATGTAATTATAAATATAGCTGCGATTGCATACAACAAATTAATTCTACTATACCATTTGATTTCTTTTTTAATTTGCTTATATCTTTCCATTTTTTCTTCTTATGTCAATACTGCGCTTCGTGGCATTATTATTAATTTCTCATTCTCACAATTTTAGTTTTCTTTCAAATATTTAACAAAGACTTCGCTAGGCAGTATTAGCACAATAGCTGGTCTTTATTTAAAGATAGGATTAACATCACCAAATGTTGTTTGTTCAGGGAATTCTTCTAATAATAAGTAACCATAAGGATATGGCATTGAATGAAATAAAATAGCTCTATTTAATCTTGAACTTTCTAACCATGATTTAAGTTTTTCATAATCATATGAATTATAAACTCTTGTTGCTATTGCTTTTGCATTATGAAGTCTAGCTGCTCCTACTATTTTATCCATTTGATTGAAATCATTCATTGTAACATAAATTAAATTAAGATCTATGCTTTTAGATAATTCATTAAAATAATTTGCAGGTGTTTGATAATACCATAATGCATAAGGTGTATTAGATGCATTTGTTACAATTATCTTCTCATTAACCTTTATGTTTAAAGGTCTGTTACCAACTAATGCTGTTTTTTCATTACCATTATCAATTATTTTTATTGGTGGGGATGGTAGTAAACTTGAATTTTTACCAAGAGCAAGATAACTATATTTATCAGGGAAACAAATTACATTTTTTCCTTTTTCAGATAAATATAATGCTGCCTTAACTTTTGCAGGATGATCGCAACAACCTATCACAATAGATGCATTTTTTCTTATGGATTGTTCAACTAACATATTTATTCCATGTGTATCAATAATAATCGCAATATCTTTTCTTAAAAATCTTGTTGTTGGATAAAGTATTTTATCAATCGGTACCTCAAACATAAATTTTCCATTTTCATTTGGTGCATACCATTTTTCGTCTTTTTTAATAACAATTGTACCTGTTGCTAAATCATTATTTGCCCCTGATTCTTTCAATAATTCAATTCTGGCACCTTCATGCCATCCTATTTCTTCTTTTAATTCATCTTTATCATATGTTAACTTTTCAGAAAACACTCTTAATAATTTTTCAGAAAATGGTGATTGGATTTGCATGCCTAGCCAATCTCTTGTTGTTCTATCAACTTGAGAAATAATTAAGTCTTCATTTGTTACTATTAATGATGATTTTCCTAAAACTAATCTACTTGGGAAAGTAGTATTAAAATTATTTATTTTTAATGTTTGTTCTGATTGTAGTACTGTTTTATCAAATTCTATTGGTAATGGTTTGTTATAAGCAAGTGCATAGTCAATTTTTGCTCTATTTTTATTCCCTACTTTTTCCCATGATTTAGCTGCAAGCTCTAAAAATGCTCGTTTATTTCTGCCACAACCTACTGCAGCAGTTGATTCATAAATTAATGCTTTTAATTCTTCATTTTCTGTTTCTAAAGCAGCTTGATCATAATATTGTAATGAATCACAAATTATAGATGTATTTTTACTTAACCTTCCAATTAAATATCTTAGCTCAGCCTTTATTAATGAGTTCTTTGTATTTTGGGTGTTAGTTTTTTCATTATTAATTTTTTTAGTAATAGTGATTTTTGTATTGTCTAATTCATTTAATTGTTCTTGAAGTTCTTTAACATATTCTGTTTTGTTTACACTAATACTCTTAAACAAATAATCAAAATCATAATGTTTTGCATATTTGTCTGTTGTACTATTTCTTATTATTTCTCTAATGGTTGCATTAATTTCTCCACCATATTTGAATTCATCAATTTTTAAATTATTTATAATCATTGTTGGTGCTTTAGTCACATTATGTCTATTAACTAAAGCTGGGACTAATGGTTCATCTTCATAATCCTTATCTAATGAAAGAACAACAACATTATTTGGATGTGATTTACTAATATCTTCTAATACATAACCTTGGGTTATGCTTTCTCCATGATCTCTTTTATAAAAAAATATTATTGTAACATAATTAGTGTCACATTCTTGGTTAAGTTTTGTGATTAAACTGAAAAATTCTAGCTCTAATAAAAAATAATGTCTTTTTAAATAATCAAAATCAACTGTTTTAAACATACTTTTGCCACCATAATTTGTTAAGGCAATACCTACTTTATGAACATCCATTTTAAGGTCATTAAAACGTTGATTCATGACTGCACACTTATCAGCACCAATTGAATCAATGAAGTCTTGTTGAAGATAAAATGCAGCCTTATCAACCTCATGTGTTTCAATTGTTCTTGATATTTCATCCATTCTGTAAAAATCTAAAACATAGCTGGCTAATAACCCTATTACAAATATCAGAATTGTTAAAATCAAACTAGTTACAAATATTTTTCTTTTTATTTGTTCTTTATTATCAATTGCCATATTATTTTTTCCTTTTATGTTTTTTTTTTAAATTAATTATGATATTAAATTAACTATGTTTGAATAACTTGTTAGGTCATTATTAATTTTATCAAAGTTAATTACAACTGCAGGTGGTTCTTCGATTCCATAATAATTTTCTAAAAATGTTAACTCACTAGTATAATTATATTCAATTGCAAATACATTTACTGAATATTTTTTAACAACTTCATCTAATATTTTACCTTGTTCTTTTGATTTTGGGTTATTTCTGCCATAATAAAATAATATGACTTGTTCATCTGTTTCACAATTTTCTTCTAATGAATGATAAAGTAAGTAAGTTCTTATTTGCATTAAATGAAATTTTTTTTTCAATAGGATATAAGTATCTTTTCCTAAATTTTTTTTAGCATCATCTTTACCTAACATAATTCCTAAATTATATAATTCATTAGATAATGAGGTGATTCTTTCTTCAGCTAAGCTGCAATCTTGAGTTATACCAATTAATTCTTGTTCAACAAGAAAGCTTTCAGTATTAAGTTCAAGATGCTTCATAAATCTATTAATATCTCCTTGTTCTTTAGTTTCAATGTATTTCCCCAATAATATCCCTGCAAAAAAGGCAATTGCAACAAATAATATTATTATTAAATATGTTTTTTTTTTGTATCTTTTTTCCATTATGATCTCACCCTATTGAATCTTTTTAATCACCATTTTTTTTTTGCTTTTAATAATTCTTCAAATATTGCTCCTAACCAATGTAATGCTGTTAATATTGGTAATAATATGAAAAATGCCCATATTGTAAAAGGAAATTTAATTTTTTCTTTAACTTCTGTATGTGCTAAATAAAATATCAAAATACCTAAGAATAAAGCTATCCATACAGGAAACATAATCTTAATATTTTGTGTTAATATAATATCTTTTGGTTTAATAAAACTAAATATATGGGAAAAGAAAAATCCTTTAATTAACATGCTTCTTCTAATTAAATGGTATATGTTTATAATATTGCCATAACTTACAAATGCTACAGCAGCCACTAATAGTAATATCCCTATAATATTTAATGGCATTTGGAAATAGGCTAGTCTCCCATATTTTTTGTTTAGAAACATTTTATGGTACTTTCTATGGCTTTCTACAAAGCCCCGATACCATCTAACTCTTTGTCTCCATAATTTTTTGAAATTATTTGGAACATAAGTATAAGTTTTTGCACTTGTTTCAATTTCAATATCATAACCATAAAATTTTAATCGCATTGCAATTTCAAAATCTTCTGTTAAGGTTTCATTATCAAATCCACCTACTTTTTGTAATATTTTTGTTTTGTATACACTTAATACACCTGGAGTAACACTTAATGTATTGATAAATGCCATTAACTTTCTAGTCATAATAGCTAATAAATATTCCATTCTTTGAAGCTTTTCATATAAATTTTTAGGTTCAATAACATGAATTGCAGTAATTGTTGCAGCAACTTTTGGATTATCAAAATGATGTAACATTCTTTTTAATGAATCTGGTTCAACATAAGAATCTGCATCTAAACATGCAAATAAATTAGTTTTACATTTTTCAAGAACTATATTCAATGCTTTAGCTTTTCCTTCATTTTTTTTACTAATAAATTTAAAATTATGTTTTTTAGATAAGCTCTGAACAATTTTCTTTGTGTTGTCAGTTGAACCATCATCTATAACAACAATGTTTAATTTGTTTTTTGGATATTCTAATTTTAAAGCAGTTAGAATTGTTTTTTCAATTGCTTTTTCTTCATTAAATGCAGGAATAGCAATTGTAATTTTGGGGTAATTTTTAATTTCTACTGGCTTTTTTTCATAAAGGTAAAGAAAACTAATCCATACTATTGTAATGTATAATGAAATAAATACTATGATTGAAACAATTACACCAGTTAGTAACATTTTTACCCCTTTTCTTATTAATTTTTTTTTAATTATTTATTTTCTTAATCAATCATATGTTATTTTATTATATCATTGATTTATTCTTTGGTATTCCCATATCTCAACATATGGGCTATGGTAAACAATTTTGAATCTTTCTGAATTTTCCAATAAAAATAATAGTCCTTGGCTTTCCTTATACCATACTAATCCATTTTTCATTTCTTTTGTAATTAAAATATGATTAATTTGATATTTATCTAATAATTTTGTTACTTCTTTTAATGATCTCGATTGAAATATTGTATCAACTATATTAATAAAATAATCATAATCTTCAATAAAATCATAATCTGAATCAATTAAAACCTTTGAATGAGAATAATATTTTATAATATGTCCATAATCTTGATGTGTAAGGATAATAGTGTCAGGATATTTTTCTTTTATAAAATCTAAACCTTCTAATAACTCTGGTGTTGGCGATATACTTGAAACTCTTTTAGAATACGAAATCCCTGAAAATATTAAGCCAAGGATAATAATAAAAATAGTGAATTTTTTAATTATTCCTAATTCCCATTTCATTTCAAACAGATGTATAAAACCAAGTCCTGCAAAAATCATTACGATAAAATTAAGATATGGCATATATGCAGGGAAAAGATATGAAAAGACTATAAATAAGATTAATGAAAAATAAAGAATGATATAATCTTTAGTGTATTTGTCTTTCCATGTTTTTATGATTCCAAAAACAAGTAAGATTAATGAAAAAATACCAAATCCTACTTTGCTTCCTAAATCAGCGATATAATATTGAAATAGATTTTCTTGTGGTAATTGAATCTTAATAAAACCATAGATAAAATAAATAGGGATATTATATAATAATGAAATTCCCATCATGAAAACAGATAATATTGATACAAATCTAAAATCCTTATATGTCTTGAACTCATAAACCATTATTATTAGAATAGCTATTAATGTATGGAATATTGAGAAAAATGATAAGACTAAATATGGGATAACTGATAAATATTTGTATTTGGTTGTTTTTGTATACAAATAAAATCCCAATAATTGGAGGAATATTATAAAGAATGTTTGATCTGGGATTAGAAAAGTGTTTAGAAATAATGGTGATAAAACTAATATCATCATTATTGCAAATCTTTGAAAATATAAAAATTTGAATCTTTTAAGGATAGCATTGAATATTATTGCAGATAAAATTCCTAATAATAATGATAATACCATAATTGCGGCATTAATTGGTATTATTTTTCCTAGTAAATTAATTAACATATGGAATGGCGTAATAATATTAGCTCTTGATGGTAAAATTAAAGGGTCATTTACAATTTTAGAATGTAAAAAAGAATATTCTTGTGTAACTTCTGCTAAACTTAAATGATTATAAATTTTATCTCCGGGAATAAGAAGTGTATCTTGTGTAAGATATCTTATTACATACGGGAATAATAATAATAATATTACAACTGCTAAAATATAATAATTGTAATTTTTTTGTTTGATATGTTTTTTTAATTCCATTTTTTATAGTTGTAATCTAATTCATATTTTTAGTTTATGATTATACTTTTCATTACCACACATTTGTTTTTATACAATTTGATTTCATTTTCGCTACTAACTTGTTTATTAAGAATTTCTTTAAAACATTCATTATCTAGGAACATTAATTTTTTAATTTTATATTGTTCTGAAATTTCAGGAGTGAACATAATATAATCTACTCTATATTTATGTAAAATCTGATTTGCCTTAATTGTTGATACTGTATAAAATAATGAATCCACATCTGATACTATTTCATTAGCGTCTTCTAAAAATAAATAGTTTGTATCTCCTAAATTCTTTCTTTCAGCAAAGTAAGTTATAAGATGTCCCTCATCTATTGAAGCTGCAATACTTGCTGTTTCAGGTGTATGATCTTTAATTTGTTTTAATGATTCAACATAGCTTGGGGGTGTTGCTTCAGCTATAACTGATTTTGCCAGAATTATTGAAGGCAATACTGAAGTTAATACAAATATTATGCATATTACAATAAAAATTGGAGTCTCAAGTTTTGAAAATCTAGTTTGTTTTAGGTAATTATTTAGGTTATTGTAACCAATACCAAATAAAATTACAAGTATTACTCCTAAAAATATTAATGCAAATTCAAGTTCAATTAGTTTTAACCATAATAAACTAGTTGTAGTAATTGCAAAGCTTATTATTAAGTATACTTTCTTATTTTTTAGATTAAATAAATAATAATATATTATGAAAATACCTAATACAAATGGTATTATTCCAATCTGATAAATTGCTTGCCAAATTGAAATTTGATGAAAATAAGTTAAAAAATATTTTGTAGGGATATTTTCCCAAATAAAATTAAATCCATGTTTTAGAAATGCTTTCTTAAATATTAATAAATAAATCCATATCATTAAAAAAGCTGAAAAAAGACTTACTTCAATTTCTGATCTTTTTAATTTCATGTTTTCAATAGTTACAAGTGCAAGGTAAACTAACAAGCTTGCAATTAATAAGATTATTGAAGGATGTGTTAAAAGTAATAATAAGATAATTAATAAAAAGTATCTTGTATATTTCATTTCTTCAATTTTGATAAATAAATATAACATAAATATAGTTAGTGGAATAATAACCGAATATATGCTTATGCTGTTAATTGTTTTAGAAAAATAAATTGGTATGAATGCTGAGATAATTGAAGTAAGTATTGAAACTGATTTGTTTTTAGTTATTTCATGAACTAATAAGTATGTGAAAAATACAATTGTAGAAGCAAATATATTTGGAAGAATCTTGGCAATAAATATAGAGCTAAATGTTGTTGTAAAAAATGCTAACACATAATGGAATAAGGGTAAAAATATAAATGTTCTTCCACCATAACTTAATGGGTCATTGAAAAGAGGGATAAATGTTTTAGATATATGTTCAACTTGTCTTAAAGTGAAATAAGCACTATTATCACTAAAATAATCAGTTTGAAAGGCATAGTAAATTCTTATTCCTGAAACTAATAGAAATATAATAATAAGTATTAACCAAATATTGTTAACACTTTTTATATTCTTAAATTTCTTTTTAATATAATCCATCCATTAACACCTTATATTAACACCCAATATTAATATTACTTATATAGAATATACTTGTTTATCTATTTATATATCTTTTGTAATAATTATGAATATAAAAATAAGTATAATTACAATATATGGAAAAAGTATATATATTAACGGGAATTACACCTAAATATGGAAGAGAATAGTGATGTTAATCCATTGAATGGAAATATTGATGTAGAAAAACAAGCCAAAATCAATTCTGGTAGTAATATTATTGATGAGTTTTTAAATGGTGGTTATGATAAAGATATAATATCAACTATTTATGGGCCAGCAAGTAGGGGAAAAACCACATTTTGTCTCTTAGCTGGAATTAGTATAGCAAAACAAGGTAAAAAAGTAATATTTGTTGATACAGAAGGTGGATTTTCTTTAGACAGATTTAAACAACTTATTAAGAGTTTTGGAGCAGATCCTTTAGAACTATTGAAAAATATATTTATTTTGAAACCAACAAACTTCCAAGAACAACATCAAACAATTGAAAGACTTAATAATATGATTAATGAACATGTTGGTTTGATTATAGTAGATACAATCGGTATGTTATATAGAGTAGAATATGGGAAAAAATCAAATATTAGAGATGTGAATAATATGTTAAGTCAGCAAATTAACTTTTTGACTGAGATTACTAGAAAACACCATATTCCTATCTTATTAACCAACCAAGTCTATAGTGATTTTGATGTTAGAGATGCAATTAAAATTGTTGGTGGTGATTTAATAACTTATGCTAGCAAATGTATGATTGAATTGAAGAAATCTAAAGCTGGGATGAGAGGCGCAATTCTTAGAAAGCATAGATCCTTGCCAGAGAAAGAAGTTCTGTTTAAGATTGTTGAGAATGGCTTTGAGAAAGTAGAGTAAACTTATTTTAGAAGAATATAATTGGCCATATGAATACTAATATTATTTTTATGGCAAGGTTGGGTTCAGGTGTATAAAATCCACCAAACATACCAATGTATAACCCTATAATGAAATATATTACTATTAACCAGAACCACCATTTTCTTAATAATGCTTTAAAGTCCATGATTTCTTTATATGTACAATAGTTTATATATTTTTCTGCAAAAGTTTTAAATAAGAGATTATGTTGTATAAAGCATATGAGAAGAGAATATAAAGTAATTCTTATTATTTTAATGCTTGTTTTAGCTGTATTTCTTACTGCTTGTGATGATTTAGTTGGTGAAGCATATAGGGATGCTAGCAAAAGAGTAAAGGGAACAAGATCATTACCTGCTTATGATGAAAGTAAGGTAGCACTTAAATGTAATGATGGTATTTGGAATGGCAAAGAACAAGGGGTTGATTGTGGTAGGGCATGTGGAAAAAGCTGCTGTAGAAATGGATTTCATGATAAAAATTTAGGTGAATGTGATATTGATCGTGGTGTTAATTGCAAGAATGGGTGTGTTTGGGAAAAAACAAATGGCCCTGGTGGTGGAAAAACATTAACTATTGCTATTGATCCAATTAATACTAATATATTGTATACAGGCACTTATCCATTAACAAATAATGAATTTTATCCTTATGATGGTGGAGTTTACAAAAGTTATGATGCTGGGTTGACATGGCAAGAGAAAAATAAAGGTATTGATAATAAGGAGATTTGGGCTATGAGGATTGATCCTAACAATAATAATATTATTTATGCTGGTTCAAATGATGGTGATATTTACAAGTCAACAGATGCAGCTGAAAGTTGGGTAAAAGTTAAAGACAAAGTGGATAATTTTGAAACTATATTTTCTATTGAAGTTGATTCTGAAAATTCTAATCTTGTTTTAGCTGGAAGTAGGTATGGTAGGATATATAGATCAGAAGATGGTGGGAATAGTTGGGAAACAATTTATACTGAGGGAAGTATAGAAAAAGGTGGGGTAATAAGTTCAATTCATATAAGTCCACATTATAGTAATATTATTTTTGCAACTTCTGGATTTATGGATGTTTGGGATTCTAATTCAGATTATGGTCTTTTTAAGAGTATAGACAATGGTAAAACTTGGACTCCAATTACAAATGGTTTAGAAGGAAATGTTAATTTTGGTGATACTGCTTTTGATCCTGAAAATGAAAATGTTGTTTATGCAGTAAATGGTTTAATTGGGAAAGAACAAGGTAATATTTTTAAAAGTGATAATCTAGGAGAATCTTGGTCAATAATAAATATTCCTGGTGGATATCCTGAATTTGGTGGCTTTACTTCTATTGAAATTCATTATGAACAATCAAATATGATGTATGTTAGTGGAGATGGAATGACTTTATTAAAATCAATAGATTCTGGAGAGACTTGGGAATATATGACAAGCGGTGTAATGAGTTCAGATAATGGTGGGAGCTTTATTACTGGTATTTCTTTAGATCCAGATAATCCTAATAAAATTTATGTTGCTTCTTATGCATCAGGAAATTTTCGTTCAGTTAATGGTGGAGAAACTTGGGAAGAAATAAATAATCATCTTACTTTCTCTTATACAAAAGCTCTTGCACCTGATTATTCTATTAGGGGTGGAGGGGGTGTTTATGCAAGTTCTTTTACTAATGGTATTCATAGAACTAGTGGTAGTTTAGACTGGCAGCGTATTTTAAATAATAATTTAGGAATAAATGGGTTTGCTAGGCTAGCAACAACTCCAGCAGATATTAATTTAATTTATGGTGTTGGTGATTTAATATTAACAGCTGGGAAAACTTCAACCGAAGAATTTAGGGTTTCTTATGATAAAGGAAAAAATTGGCAAATAATTACTTTGCCTTTGTTAACTACTAAATTTTTAACAATAGTAAAAGATCCAACAAGGGTTCCTGTTATGAGAGGCGGAAAAAATGTTTTTAGTATGGGAGCAGAAGTAATTGCTACAACAGAAGCACATGTATTTTCAGCTGCAATTGATTCTACTAATGCTAATACTGCATATGCTGCAACTATTGATGGTGGTGTTTATAGAACAGATGATAAAGGCCAAACATGGAATCAAAAGAATAATGGTTTAGGGGGACAAACAGATATTAGAACAGTTGCTATTGATCCCTTAAATTCTAACAAAGTTTATGCTGGTGCAGTTGGTGACAATCCCAAAGTTTATTATTCAAACAATAAAGGTGAATTATGGCAAATACTTAATGATGATTTAACATTTACTACTATTTCGGGTCATTCTCAATTACAAATACATCCAGATAATAAAAACAAAGTATATGCTGGAACATGGGGTGGTGGTACTTTTATGTCTACAGATGCAGGAAAAAATTGGGATCGTTTAGGAACAGATAATTGGGATGCACCTTTCTCTCCAACTTGTCTTGCTATTTCTCCAAGTGATCCTAATGTAATATATGCATGTGATAGAACCAGCCCACAAATTTGGCGTCACAACAATGCTGGAGTTGATGAAGGGCCACACAATTGGTTTCCTTATTATAGCTTTGAAGAAGATGAGTATATGACTACATCTGCTGTTGCTGTTCATCCAACTGATTCTAATAAGATTTATATGGCTGCATTTAAACCACCTATTGCTCATGGTGGTGGGTTACATCTAAAAGATGGTGGTGAAATTGTTGATCTTGGAAAAGATTTACCAAGGTCTGTATTAGATATAGCTATTAATCCTAGTTATCCAAACATTATTTATGTTACTTTACATGTTCATGGTGTTTACAAAAGTATTAATGGTGGGCAAACATGGAAGCAATTAGATGATAAAGGTAATGGTTTGCCAAGAACTGGGTTTTTTGATATTGATATTGATCCAATGGATACTGATATAATTTATACTGCTGGACTATGTGGGGAATTGCCTGATTATATTATGCCACAAAATCTAGTTCCTTTTATACTACAAAAATTAGGTGTTATTAAGAATATAGACCCAAATGCAAAATGTGGTGTCTATAAGTCAATTAATGCTGGAGAAGATTGGGAATTAGTTTTGGAAACAATTGGAGCTGCTACAGGAATTGAAATTGATGGAAATGATCATAATGTGTTATATGTTTCAGATTCAAGTGGAGGAGTTTGGGTAAGTACTAATGGTGGAGAAAATTGGGTACAAGAAAATACAGGTGGGGATGGTTTAGATAGTTTAACAATGACCTCAGTAAAAGTTAAAGATGATAAAGTTTATGCATCTACCCAAGGTTCTGGAGTTTATGCAGGACAATTAACAGATGATTATTCTATTGTTTGGGATAATCAAAGAAGTAATAAACCAAAAGTACATGTTTTCAATATGCAAATAAATGTTGATCCACAAGATAATGATATAATATATGCAAGTGCATACCCTGGTGGATTATTTAGATCAGATGATAGTGGAGAAAATTGGGCGGGTAAAAACTTTGCAACACCTTCATTTATATCAAATGACCCAAATAGAAAAGGATATTATGCCTTTGCAATTAATCCTACAAATCCTGAAAACGTAGTATTGTGTATTTTTAGTAAAGGATGTTTTATTTCATATGATAAAAGAGATACTGCGGTTCCTTTTAATACAGGCTTAGAAATAAAAGATGTTTACTCTATTGCTTTTGATCCTTTAGGGAATTATGTTTATGCTGGAACAAATGGTGGTAGTGTGTTTAGAGCTAAGATTGAATAAATTTTCTTAAGAATTTGAATCAATTAAATAAATCAACAAAAATAGAAACAATAAAGAAAACAAAAATAAATAAAAAAACAAAAACTTACTCTTCCATGAACTGTTCAACACTGAACTTCATTTCTTTCTCATCCTTAATCATGTCATGTGCTTTCATATATTCACGAGCAAAGATGTAAAATAATAAACCTAAACTTTTCTTACCTTTATTATTACATGGAATTACTAAATCAATGTTATTAGCTTGGTTATTTGTGTCACATAATGCAACAACTGGAATTCCAACATGTAATGCATCATTAATTGCATTTCTATCAGGCCATGAATCTGTAACAACAATTACTTTTGTTTCAATAAAGTTATCAAGATTTGGATTTGTTAATATTCCTGGTGGATATCTTCCTGGGAATACTCTAATTCCAATCATTTCTTGAATCATTTTAAGAGCTTTCCAACCATTTTCTCTTTTACTTACTAATAAAATATCTTCTGGTTGGTATTGTGAAAGAAATTGTGACATTAATTTTATTCTTTCATCAACTTTTTCTAGATTTAATACACATAACCCATCAGGTCTAATTTTATAAATAAATTTTTCCATGTGTTTTGTTTTAAACTTTGTACCAATATGGATACCTGCTTTTAAGTAGATTTTTGTAGGAACCATTAATTGTTCTTCTGTCATTTTTAATTTCCTCCATTAATCAGCGCAGAATTAGATCTGTGCTGCAATATTCTCAGCCTTGCAACTGTTGATATTTGGTCCTTTTCAGCTATTCCAAATATCTGGCTAATATCTATTGGGATTGATTGCTGCTTTTTAAAGGTTTTGGTAGTAATTATGTTTTTTATGACTTATTTGTCACATTTAGAATGAGTAAAATTCAATTCTTCTATTAAGATTAAATAAAATAAAAAACCAGCTCTTATGGAGCAGGTGGTTCATCAAGATTTTCGTCTTTCTCCTCTTCTGTTTCTTTACCTAGTTCTTCTTCAGGCATAGGAGGTATATCTTCTGTTTCTTCTTCAGGAACATCTACTTCTTCTGACTTATCCTCTTCTTTTGGAGTAGGTGGTTCTTCAAGATCATCTTCTTGTGGTAATTCTTCAGTTGTTTCTTCTTCAGGTTCAGGAACTTCTAGATCTTCTTCAGTTTTTTCTTCATCAACTGGTTCTTCACCAAAATCTTCTGAGTCATCTCCTTCTGGAATTAAATCTTCAACTTTTTTCTCTCTTTTAGGTTTTTCTACTTCAGGGGCTGATTGTGATTCTCCGACAACTTCTGCAAATCCAACTTTTTTTAGAACTTTAGTAATCCTAACTCTTACTTCATCTCCTTCTTTTGTGTTGGGTATAAATAAAACAAAGCCTTTTTTCTTGGCAATTCCATCTCCTTTTTCCCCAACTGCCTCTATTCTTACATCTATTTCATCTCCCACATTAACAGGAGCTACTCCATCACTAAATCCATGTCTTTCCATTTTACTTATTTCACCTTCTCTATTTAATATTACGTCAATAACGTAATTTATAAAATAGGATAATTCCTAGATTTTTAAAGGTTATGCTAAAATAAGGCTTGAATGGCTTGGAAGGGTAGAAAGGCCTGAATAGCTAATAACACCTTTCAAATCTTTTAAGCCTCAACCCTTACAAATCTTTCTTCATACCAAAAACCTTAAAAAGCCCACCCCCAATCTTACCAATATGGCTGAATATTCATATGATCTCAAGATTCCAAAGGAAAGAATTGCTGTTTTAATAGGTAAAAGTGGAGAAGTTAAGAAGGCTTTAGAAGAAACTACAAATACTAGGATTGATATTGACAGCCATGAAGGAGATGTTACTGTACGGGGCGAAGATCCTTTAACATTGTTTAGTGTAAGAGACATAATTAGGGCTATTGCACGTGGATTTAATCCTGAAATTGCTCAACTTTTGCTTAAACAGGATTATATGTTTGAACTTGTTGAACTAAGAGATTTTGTTAAAAATAAGAATCAAATGCCAAGAATTAAAGGTAGAATAATTGGTAAAGAAGGAAAAGCAAGAGCAATTATAGAGGATCTTACAGATACTTATATTTGTGTTTATGGTAAAACAATTGGTATAATTGGTTTAGGTGAAGATGTTGCAATGGCAAGAAGAGCCATTGAATCTTTAGCTGCAGGAAGCCCACATAATAGTATCTATAAATGGTTAGAGAAAAAAAAGAGAGAAAATAGATTAACTGAAATTTAATAATCACATATTCTTATAGTTTTAATTATTTTATTCTGTAAAATATAAATTAACATTTATGCTATAAATTGTAAAGAAATAAAAGTAAAAAAATAAAAAAGAAACTTTAGAAAAATCATCATCTTGGCCAGTGGAGCTGACCTAACCTAATAAAAGAAAATCAATTTAGGAGGTTAGGTACCTTGAAATCTAAAGAAATAAAATGTCAGCTCCACAAATAAGTGGTAAGCAAGATTCAGACTCCTTTCAGTCATCTGGGTACCTGACGATAATAATTTTTCTACTCTATCCTAAATGCTTATTAATCACTGAAGCAATTACATTGTAAGATTGTGCACCCTGTAATACTTCCCCATTAATTACTAAAGTTGGTGTAGCTTTAACTCCTGCTTTTTCACCTTCATCAATGTCTGCTTGAATTTCTTCTAATTTTTCATGATTTTCTAAGCATTTTTTGAATGTTTCAATGTCTTCAACTTCACTCATCTCAGCTAATTCTATTAAATCTGTTTTTTCAGTAATTTTATTATTTCTATTGCCTACAAACAATAAATTATGATATTCAATAAATTTATTCTGATCATTTGCACATTCTGATGCCTCTGCAGCTAAGGTTGATAATGGATGTATGGCGTCATTTGGAAATTGTCTATGATAAATTTTAATTTTTACACCATAATCTTTCTTAATTTCTTTTAATGTATCTTGTAAATCATCACAATGACTACAAAAGAAATTTGAATATTCATACATTGTAATAGTATCTGTTGTTGGAGCTAATGTTTCTGTATATTTGTAAACAAAGAATAATACAACAACAATTACAAGTAATAATAACAAATATGACCATATACTGCTTTTTTCATCATCATATCTTTTTTTAGATTTATTATTATGTGTTTTATCAGATTGTTTATTATTTATAATAACATCTGGTTTTTTCTCTTTGGTATTATTTTTTTTTGACTTTGGTTTGTTAATGATTTTTGTAATCGCAGCTGTTTTAGTTTCTCGATCTTGAACTTTTTCATTAGCTTGTTTTATCTTTCTTTCTACCTTTTTCTTTCCTTTTAAGAATTCACTTTTCTTAACAACTCCTGCTTTGTAACTTTTTTCAAGATGAGCTAATTGTTTATTTAATCTTTCAATTTCTTTATCCATGTCTCTACACCCCAACACCTTATTTTTGTAACTTAATAGTAATCTATTCATAGCAGAAGTTTTTTATGTTTATATTGATTTATATTTCCTAGTAGTTATTTTAAGATTATTGCCTGAATTTGTATTTAATAAATTTAAAATAATTAGTTCTATTTTAAAGTAAATACTTATATTCTAAATTAACAATATTTATATAAAATGCCATATCCCTAATGCATACAGATTTAATAAAAATCAAGGGGTGTAATAAATTTCATTAGTTAAAAGTAGTGTTAAATATGTTATTAAAGGTACAATTATTGGCGGTAGCCATAATAAGATTTTAATTAGACAGAAGTCTAACCAAAAAATTGAGATAGGGGAATTATTAATTGCAGAAGATCTTAATAATGGGAAAATCTTGTTACAAACTTATGATTTATTATATGGGAGCCAGCTTTCTCAAACAAATCTTGAATTAATGTCTGGAATGAAGCTTGAACAGAATTCAAGTTTAGAATTTATGGACAAAGAATTAAGAAATTATACATTGGTTGTAGCAAAAAATCTAATGACTGTTGAACAAAATAGAATTAGTAAATCTCTTCCTAATTTTTTTTCTGATATTAGGATGCTTGATGAAGATGATTTAAAATTATTACATTCTTCAAATCTTAAAAATCCATTATTTATTGGAATGTTAAGATCAGGATCGAAAATTATTAATTATGATTTATGTATAGATGGAGAAAAAGCATTAGCAGAACATATCTTAATCTCTTCTTCAACAGGTAAAGGTAAAAGTAACTTAACTAGTTGTATTTTATGGTCAAATCTTGATAAAGATTATTCTGGGATAATTGTATTAGATCCACATGATGAATATTATGGAAGAAATCATTTAGGATTAAAAGATCATCCTTGTAATAAAATTAAAAATCAAGTGATTTATTATTCAAAAAATCCTATTCCTGGTACAATTTCTTTGAAAATAAATTTAAAAGCAGTTAAACCATCTCATCTTAATGGTGTAATTAGTTTAACAGATGCTCAACATGAAGCATTAATTGCTTTTCATAGAAAATATCAAGAAAATTGGATTAGTGCAATTTTAAAAGAAGAAAAAATAGAGGGATTTCATGAAACTACATTAATAGTTATAAAAAGAAAATTAAGTAATTTATTAGATGTAAAATTTGTTGGGGATAGTATAATCTGTCAAGGAATATTTGATATAACTGCAGGAGAAACAACAGTTAATGATATTTGTAAAGAAGTAGAAAAAAATAAAACAATTATAATCGATACATCAAACATTTCAAGTGGTATGGAAATTTTAGTTGGATCATTAATTAGTTCTGAGATTTTGAATAAATATAAAAGATATAAAACACAAGGCCTATTAAGAGATAAACCAGTGGTTTCAATTGTTATAGAAGAGGCACCAAGAGTTTTAGGAAAAGAAGTTCTTGAAAAAGGACAAAATATTTTTAGTACAATTGCTAGAGAAGGTAGAAAATTCAAAGTAGGATTAATAGGGATAACACAATTACCTTCATTAATTCCGCGAACAATTTTAGCAAACATGAATACAAAAATAATTTTAGGTATGGAGATGGGTGTGGAGAGAAGAGCAATTATTGAATCTGCATCTCAGGATTTAAGTGATGATGATAAAAATATAGCATCTTTAGATAAGGGAGAGGCAATTGTAACTAGTAATTTTTTGAGATTTGCAACACCTATTAAAATACCTTTTTTTGAGGATGTTATCAAAAAAGAATTAAACAAAAAAGAATTTAATCATGAAATGCCTAATTCAGATTTAAAAGAAAAGGTAATTAAGCAAAATTTTATAGGGGTAAATGGAGGATAAAAAAATGAAAAACTTAAGAAATTTAAAAGGTAATAAAAAAATATGGTCTATTTTGTTATTTGTTTCTTTTTTAGTTATTTTGTTTTCTATTTTTTCTGTAGTTGTTACAGCAGATAAATCACATATTTTTCAAGAGAAAAATGAAATTTTAAACATAGATGGGCATAAAATAGTTGTATTAGATGCTACAACAGAAGGTGAATGTTTATTTACAATAAATGGTGATGGTTATATTATATCTGAGAAAAATAAAAAAGGAACTTCTGAAATAGATGTTTACGTAAAAAGGGCATTTCCTATAAGAACAAAAGGTGAAAAATCACTTTATTGTGAAGTATTAATTGATGTTATGGTCCCTAGAAACAAAAATTCAGAAGAAGATAAGAAAACAAATCAAGTAGATGTTCCTGAAGAAGAAACAGAAGATCAAAATCTCCCTGTTATTGTGGATAAGGTTAATGAAACAGAATCTGATGATAATTTAAATGAAACAAAAAAATCTCAAGGTTTTTTTAGTAAATTATGGGGTTTTATTAAACAATTGTTTAGTTAAGGAAGATATTTTCAAATATTTTTGTTAATAATGCTTAAGAAAGTGATAAAATGAAATTTGCACATATGGCTGATGCACATATTGGAAGTTGGCGAGAGCCTAAGCTTAAGGAAGCTAGTTTACAAGCCTTTATGAAAGCAGTTAATATATGTTTTGAAGAAAATGTCGACTTTATTTTAATTAGTGGTGATTTATTTAATACATCTTTACCTGTAATTGATCAGTTAAAAGAAGTTGTAAAAAAATTAAAACAAATCAAAGAAAAAAATATTCTAGTTTATGTTATTCCCGGTAGTCATGATTTTTCTCCTAGTGGAAAAACAATGTTAGATGTTCTTGAAAATGCAGGGTTATTAATTAATGTTGTTAAAGGTAAAGTTGATGAAGAGACAGGTAAATTAATTTTAAATTTTTCAATTAATGAGAAAACAGGAGCCAAAATAACTGGTATGTTAGGTAAAAAGGGCATGTTAGAAAAGAAATTTTATGAATCCTTAAATACAGATAACCTTGAACAGGAAGAAGGGTTTAAAATATTCATGTTTCATACCTCTTTAACAGAATTAAAACCTAAGGATTTAGCAGAAATGGATTCTGCACCTATATCTTTATTACCAAAGGGATTTAATTATTATGCTGGAGGTCATGTACATATTATTAGAAAAGAAAAAATTGAAGGTTATGGTTTAATTGTATATCCTGGTCCATTATTTCCAAATAATTTTAAAGAAATAGAAGAACTAAAACATGGCGGATTTTATATTTGGGATGAAGGAAAAATTGAATATTATGGAATTCCTTTGTATAATGTTGTTTCTATAATTGTTGATTGTCATCATAAATCTCCACAAGAAGTTAGAAAAGAATTACTAACAAAGATGGATAATTTAGATGAAAATAATCTTAATAAAACAATTATAACATTAAGATTAAGAGGAGTTTTAAGGGATGGTAAAATTACTGATATTGCATTAAATGAAATTATTGAACGATTATATGAAAAAGGTGTTTATTTTGTCATGAAGAATACAACAAAACTTACAACTAAAGAGTTCGAAGAGGTTAAATTGAGTTTAGAAAAAAGTCATGATACTGAAGATGCTTTAATTAAAGAACATCTTAGCAAATCAAACATGTCTGAGTTTCTTGTTAATGTTATTGGTAGTAATGAAGGTAATAATAATTGTGATGATGATAGTATAAGTGAAGAAAAATTTGATGAAAATGAATTTATCAAAGAAATTATGAATACTTTAGATTTAGAAAAACAAGAAGGTGAAAGAATAATTGATTTTGAACAAAGAATAAAAGAAAATATAAAAAAGAAAATAGATTTATGATCTATTTATTCTTCATTAACTTATTCTTCTGACTCAGCTGTTTCTTCTGTATTTGCTTCTGTTGTCTCTTCAGCAGGCTCTACTGTAACTTCTTCAACAACAACTTCCATTGCTTCATCACTTGTTACTTCGCCACTTAATAATTCTTCAATTACTAGTCTATGTTCTGCTGCTTCAGCTTCTTTGTCATTTGCTTGCTCATGTCCAGCACCAATTCTATAATATTTGCATCCAAACACAAATGTAGGAATTGAACCCTGTGGATTGAATTTCTTCATAATAGCCATATGTTCTTCTGGTATTGAACTTTCTTCTTCTTCAGTTAATGTGTCATCATTTATATCAATCTCCCAATGATAAGCTGTAATCAATCCTTTATCTTGGTATTCCTTAGCTACAGTATTAAAAGGTTTTTCTGCCCATTGACAATGAGGGCACCATGTTGTTGAAAACATAAATACTAATGGTTTTCCATCTTCATCTCTGCAGATTTCATCATCCCCTTTTAAGAATGTTGTTATGCCTTCTACTGCTACCGTATCATCTGTAGCATCTTCAACTGGTTCAAGTAATTCTAATGGTGTAACATATTCAATTTCTGATTGATCTTTTAATGAATCTAAATAAGTTCCAATGTTTGCTTGCAATTCAGTATTTTTGATTTCAGCTGAAATATCTTCTTTTAATTCTTCAAATGATTCTTTTTTATCTTCTAAAAAGATAACGTGATAACCAAAGTCAGTTTTAACTCCCTCTGAAGTTTCTCCCTTGTTTAATTCAAATGTAGCAAGTTCAAACTCAGGAACCATTGCACCTTTATTAAACCAACCAAGTGACCCCCCTAATGGACCTGATGGACCATCTGAGTACTCTTTAGCAAGTTCTGCAAAATCATCTCCATTTTCAATCTTTCCAAGAATTTCATCAACTATTGCCAATGCTTCTTCTTCTGTTCTTTCTTCTTGACATGAAGTAGTTCCTGTATAACAAACAAGAATATGGGATGCCATTGCTGATACTAATGTGTCTTTATTTTCATCATAGTGAGCTTGAATGTCTTTTTCATCTGGTTCTCCTTTAAGTAATGCAGATTCAATTAATTTGTTAAGTAATAATTGTTCTTTGAAGTCAACAACAAATTCTTCATAGTTAGTTCCCTGTTCTTCTAGCTTAACTAAAAAATCTCCTTTTGTCAAACCAAATTTAGTGTAAGTAGCTTCAACTTCTTTATCAATCTCTTCTTGACTTACTTTTAATTTTAATTTGTCTGCTTCTTGTAATAATAACTTTTTCATTACTAGTTGCTCTAATACATTTTTCTTTAGTGTTAGTGGGTCCATTACTTGTTGATAATATTCAGGGAGTTTTTTTAATTCTGAATCTAATTCATCAACATAAATATCTTCACCATTAACCTTAGCAAGAACATTTGCATTTTGATCTCCAGAAGGTAATATTTTCCCAATATTAATTATTAGGAGAGCAATTACAATAATCGCAATAATTGATAGTACTATTGTCCATTTACTAAAATCTTTCTTTTTAGTGTGGTGTTTTGTATGAGCCTTATGTTCGTGGCTCTTATGCTCATGACCTTTGTGTTCATGATTTTTGTGTTCATTATCTTTATGTTCATGACTTTCATGTTTTTTTTCCATTTTTTATCACCTTTTCATTTACTTTTTATAATATCTAATGTTTTGTATAATACCAAATAATAAGATTATAACATGCGATATAGTTTATTATTAATATATTTTGTGTAAGTTTGTAATACATTTAAAACATATTTTATTCTATCTTAAACTTTTGTTTATATTCTATCCTAGTAAGTAATAATATATCTGCATCAAATCGAAATATTTAAAAATAGGTGATAGAATCTAGGTAATAATTAAGGCCATTAATATTGTTGATTCAGTATTCGGCATATTATCAATAAAATCATTAATGATATCATGGGGGAGCATATTTATCGCAAGCTCACAAATAATTAAACCATTAAATCAATTAAATAAACTATTAGGTGGTTGTCATGGGAATGGGATTTCATATCATTGCAAGTCTAAAAGATTGCCCTATAGACAAAATTAGATCTACTTCTAAACTTAATAAATTATTAAACAATATTGTTGATGAAGCAAAATTTCATAAAGTTGGTGAAATTTCTTGTCATATTAATGGAAATAAACCTTCTTCGTTTGTACTATTGGCAGAATCACATGTAAGTATTTACTCTGATCCAAGTACTGGTAATGTTGAATTAGATATTTTTTGCTGTAATGGCGAAGATTCAGCAAGAACTGCTCTTAATAAAATGGTTTCAAGTTTAAAACCAAATTCATTCATATCAAAAGAAGTAAGGAGGTAAAAGTGACTGGAACTATGGGTGTGCATTTATTAGTTAACTTGTATGGTTGTCCTAAGGAACTTCTAGAATATAAAGAAGGTGTTGCAAAACTTCTTAATGAAATAGTTGTTGAGGCTAAACTTACTAAAGTAAGTGAAAGTCATTTTCAATTTGATCCTATTGGTGTTACATCTGTAATTCTTTTAGCAGAATCACATATTAGTATTCATACATGGCCTGAACATAATAGTGCAGCTGTTGATATTTTTTGTTGTAATGGTGAGGAAGTAGCAAATAAAGCACTTCATGCACTACTTGCTAAATTTACTCCTGAAAAGTATGATAAACAAATAGTTAAAAGGTAAAATTAGAAATAACCTTCTCTGAAATTTCAACTATATTTATTTTGTCTCTAATTAATCTTCTTAAATCTATATAATCTACTACAAATAAATTTATATATGACTTCAAACTAAAAAATTCAGGCATATTGTGGTATGTTTGTTCTTATAACACAATATGTTGTATGTTATTAGCTGTGTGGTGATTATGATTATTATGGTTAATAGTGCATTTTAATTTATTATATCATGAAATAAGGGGTGTTAAAAAATGAACATGGAAAATGGAGAAATCCTAAAAATAAAAAAAAGAAATGGTAATATTGTTGAATTTGATGTTTCTAAAATTGGGAAAGCAATCTTTAAAGCAGCTCAATCTGTTGGTGGTAAAGATCATAAATTAGCAGAACAAATTGCTTCACAAGTTTATAGTTATATGAAAGCTAAAAAATTTGATGGTGAATTACCATCAGTAGAAAATGTTCAAGATGCTGTTGAAAAAGTTCTTGTAGAATTAGGTCATGCGCAAACAGTTAAAGCTTACATCATTTATAGACAAGAAAGAAAAAAAGTAAGAGATACAAAAAAAGCAATTGGTGTTGAAGATGATGTTAAACTAACTATAAATGCAATTAAAGTTCTTGAAAAAAGATATCTTCTAAAAGATGTTGATGGTAATGTTATTGAAACTCCTGGAGAAATGTTTAAAAGAGTCGCTGAATATATTTCTAGGGCTGATAAAAATTATGGTGCATCAGATGAAGATGTGAAAAAATTAGAACAAGAGTTTTATGATATGATGGTTAAGCTTGAATTCTTACCTAATAGTCCTACTTTTACTGGGGCTAATACTAAAGTAGGGCAATTAAGTGCTTGTTTTGTTTTACCTATTGGTGATTCAATGGAAGAAATTTTTGAATCAATCAAAAATACTGCTTTAATCCATAAAAGTGGTGGTGGAACCGGATTTAGTTTTTCAAGGTTAAGACCAAGTAATGATCGTGTACTATCAACAAAAGGTATTGCTTCTGGTCCTGTTTCATTTATGAGTGTATTTGATGCAGCAACAGAAACAGTAAAACAAGGTGGGACTAGAAGAGGAGCTAATATGGGGATATTAAGAGTTGATCATCCAGATATTATGAACTTTATTTCAGCAAAAGAAGATAACAAAAGATTAAATAATTTTAATATTTCAATTGCTGTTACAGATAAGTTTATGGAAGCACTAGAAAATGAAACTGATTATGATTTAATTAATCCTAGAACAAAAGAACCAATGGGTAAACTTAATGCTAAAAATATTTTTGAACTAATGGTAACAAAAGCATGGCAAAATGGTGAACCTGGAATTGTATTTATTGATAAAATCAATAAATTTAATCCAACACCTGAAGTAGGAGAAATTGAATCTACAAATCCATGTGGTGAACAGCCATTATTACCTTATGAATCTTGTAATCTTGGAAGTATTAATTTATCTAATATGGTTAAATATGACGAAGCTGCAGATAATTTTTCAATTGATTATGATTTGTTAAAAGCAACAATCCATAGGGCAACTCATTTTTTAGACAATGTAATTGATATGAATAAATATCCTTTAGATCTAATCGCTAAGAATACAAGAGAAAATAGAAAAATAGGTTTGGGTGTAATGGGCTTTGCTGATATGTTATTGAAATTAAAAGTAAGGTATAATTCTGATGAAGGTATTAGGGTAGCAGAAGAAGTTATGAAGTTTATTGATGATGAATCAAAATTAGCCTCAAAAGAATTAGCAAAAATTAGAGGTCCATTTCCTAACTTTAATAGAAGTATTTACAAAAATGGAGAACCAATTAGAAATGCAACAACAACAACAATTGCTCCAACAGGAACTTTAAGTTTATTAGCAAATTGTAGTGGTGGTGTAGAACCATTATTTGCAATATCCTATATTAAAAATATAATGGATGGAACTGAACTTGTAGAAACAAATAATTATTTTTTAAAAGTTGCTAAGAAAAATGGGTTTTATAATGATGAATTAATGAAGAAAATTGCAAATTTAGGTAGTATACAGAATCTAGAAGAAGTACCTAAAGAAATTAGGGATGTATTTGTTATTGCTTTTGATACTTCTCCTACATGGCATACAAGAATGCAAGCAGCATTTCAAAAGCATGTAGATAATGCAGTATCAAAAACAGTGAACTTTTCAGGAGATGCAACAATTAATGATGTTAGAGAAGCATATCTTCTTTCATATAAACTAGGTTGTAAAGGTGTTACTGTTTATAGAGATGGAAGTAGGGAAGAGCAAGTGTTGAATATTGGCAGTGTAAACAAAGAAAAGAAAGTAGAAATAACAAAGGTTGAAGAACAGCCAATGCAAGAAGCAACAGAACAAACAACAGCAACAGAACCACAAGTACTTTCAAATGATCCAAATGTTGTAAACAATACACAACAAAGTGTTAGTACACAATCAGGAATAGAAGGAGTAAATGCAAATAATGTTTACACAAGTGATAAAACTTTAACAAATAATGTTTCATTAGATGCAGCAAAAGAAGCAATTATAAAAGCAGAAGAAAACATGCCTGATAAAAAGAAAACATATTGTCCTGAATGTAGTGCAAAATTAATACAACAAGAAGGTTGTGTAATGTGTCCAAATTGTAGTTATTCAGCTTGTAGTATGTGATGATAATAAGGTTTGGAATGTTTATTGTTTGGAAGGTTAGGAAGGTATTATTTACCTTCTAAACTCTCCTTACCTTCCATACCCTCCAAACCTTCCTAACTAATATAATAAAATGGTTCCACAAAGATTAGGATTAGTACATGTCTATACAGGCCAAGGTAAAGGAAAGACTACAGCAGCTATGGGGCTAGCATTAAGAGCAATTGGCCAAGGATTTAAGGCCTATACTATTCAATTTTTAAAAGGTGGTGCATATACAGGAGAACTTATTTCTATGAAAAACTTTTTACCTAATGAAAAATGTGGAATGATACAATATGGTAAGAAATGTGTTAAGGAATTAAAGCAGTATAAATTAACTGGATTTGAAAAAGGCAAAGATAAGGACAAATGTAAATATTTTGATTATATCAGAGAAGATATTGATTGTGGTAATTGTAGACATTGTTTTTTAGATGATCAAGAACAAAGAACATTTTCAAGAGATGCATTTAAACATGCATTAGATATTTTATCAAAAGAAGAACATGATTTGGTAATTTTAGATGAAATTAATAATGCAGTACATCAAAATTATATTTCAATAAATGAAATGGTTGGATTAATACAAAAAAAAGCACCACACATTGAATTAGTCTTAACAGGTAGGCATGCACCAAAGGAAATCATTGAGATGGCAGATTTAGTTACTGAAATGAATAAAATTAAACATTATTTTGATGATGGGGTTAAGGCAAGAAGAGGTATTGAATATTAAGTTTTTGATGTTTTTTTAAACTTTTCTTATGCTTTTTTGCGATTTTTACTACTATCTATCCCTATTTAGCCCATAATCTTTATATAGGTTAAAGTATCCCTTACTTACATTCAATGGTAATTAAAAAAATAAGAAAACGAGATGGAAGATTTGTTGAGTTTGATAAAGATAAAATAGCGAAAGCAATATACAGAGCAGCTTATGCAGTTGGTGGAAAAGATAAAGATAGAGCAGATTATTTAGCTACATTAGCTTTCGAAAAAGTGAATAAATCTTTTAAAACAAGATATCCTACTGTAGAAGAAGTTCAAGATACTATAGAAAGAATTTTAATTGAAAATCATCATATTAAAACTGCAAAAGCATATATTCTTTATAGAGAAAAGCAGGCAAGAATTAGAGATTTAAAAAAATCAATTATTGGAACAATTGTTAGCAAAGATTTTAGTTTTAATGCTTTAAAAATAATGAGAGATAAATATCTGTTAAATGATGAAAATGGAATTTTAATTGAAACTCCTGAAGGTATGTTTAGAAGGGTGGCAAAGACAGTTGCAAAAGCAGATGAAATTTTTCAAGATTTTGATGCAAAAGAAACTGAAGAACATTTTTATGAAGCAATGAAAAGCTTATCATTTATTCCAAATTCTCCAACATTAATGAATTCTGGAACAAAACCTCAACAATTAAGTGCTTGTTTTGTATTACCAATTGAAGATTCTGTTGAAGGAATTTACACTTCATTAAGAAATGCAGCAATTATTTATCAAAGTGGTGGTGGTACAGGATTTAATTTTTCAAAACTAAGGCCTAAAGGTGACTCACTTAAATTTTCTAAAGGTGGTAGTTCAGGACCTGTACCTTTTATGAAACTATTTGATAAATCAACTGAAATTATGAAAAAAGGTGGGAAAAAAAGAGGAGCTAATATGGGTATTTTAAGTGTGGATCATCCTGATATTTTTGAATTTATAACTTCTAAAGAAAATCAGAAATCACTAAATAATTTTAATATTTCTGTTGGTATGACTACTAAATTTATGGAAGCTGTAAAAAGAAATAATATGTATGAATTAATTAATCCAAAAAATGCTGAAGTTGTAAGAAAAATTCCAGCAAGAGAAGTATTTGATTTATTATCAACAATGGCTTGGAAAAATGGTGAACCCGGAGTTGTGTTTATTGATAGAATAAATAAATATAATTCTACACCAGAAATAGGGGAAATTGAAAGTACAAGTCCTTGTGGAGAAGTATTATTATTACCTTATGAATCATGTAATTTAGGAAGCATTAATCTTTATAATGTTGTGGATGGAAATTCTATTGATTTTGATAAACTTAAAAAATTAATTTACTTGGCAGTCCATTTTTTGGATAATGTTATTGAAGTAAACCAATATCCTTTAAAAGAAATTGAAGAAATTACAAAAGCAAATAGAAAAATAGGATTAGGGGTAATGGGTTTTTCTGATATGTTGTATGCCCTAGGTATTAAATATGATAGTGAAGAAGGTTTAAAAACAGCTGAAAAAATTATGAAATTTATTTCAGAAGAAGCAAGAAATGCATCAATTGAATTAGCAAATAAAAGAGGAGTATTCCCCAATTGGAAAAAAAGTATTTATGCTAAGGGTGATGTTAAATTAAGAAATGCTTCATTATTATCAATTGCTCCAACAGGTTCTATTAGCTTAATTGCAGATTGTAGTAGTAGTATTGAACCAAACTTTGCATTATCATATATTAGAAAAGTTATGGGGACTGAAGAATTTTTATATGTCAATAAACATTTTGCAACTATTGCGAGAGAAAAGGATTTTTATTCTGATGAATTAATGAAGAAAATTGCAAGCCTTGGTTCAGTTCAAAGCTTAAAAGAAATTCCTAGAGATGTTAGGGATATATTTGTTACTAGTCATGATATCTCTGCTGAATATCATGTTAAAATGCAGGCAACATTTCAAAAATATGTTGATAATGCTGTTTCTAAAAGTGTTAATCTAAAAAATACAGCAAGTAAAGAAGATGTTGGGAATATTTTTATGACTGCATATGATTTAGGTTGTAAGGGAATAACAATCTATAGGGATGGTAGTAGATCTGGACAGATATTAAATATTGATTTAACTCCTTCTACACCAAGAAGAGTAGTTAAGAAAATGAGAGTTGTTAAAGATTCTTAATCTAATTAAAATTTATTAATTTCTTAACTTAATTATTTGTTTTTTTCTATAAACATTTTAACTAATTCTTTTCTTAATAATTTTCCTGAAGGTCCTTTTGGTATGTCATCTACAAAAAATATTTTTTTTGGACACTTGAATTTTGCTAAATGTTCTTTACAATGATTAATTATGTTTTCTTCAGTTATTCCTTCTGATTTTTTATCATGTTTTAGAACAATGTAGCTTACAACCTCTTCTCCATAAATTTCATCAGGAACACCAATTGTTGCAGAATCATGAACTTCTGGGAGCCTATATATCACTGCATCAACTTCACTTGGGGATATATTTTCCCCTCCTCTAATAATTATTTCTTTTTTTCTATCTACTAAATAATAAAAATCATCTTTATCTTTATAAGCTAAATCACCTGTGTAAAACCATCTGTCTTTGAATGCTTCTTTATTTACATCAGGTCTTTTATGATACCCATCCATCATGTTATCTCCTTTAACAATAATCTCACCAACTTCTCCTAATGGAACCTCTTTACCATTTTCATCAACTATTTTTGCTTCATTAACTCCTAATGGTTTACCAATACTGCCTAATTTTCTTTTATCTGGATGTGGTGGATTACAATGTGTTATATGGCTTGTTTCAGTTAAACCATATACTTCATAAAAGTATACACCAAATGTTTTTTCAAATTTCTTTGCTAATTCTAATGCTAATGGAGCAGATCCACACCCAACTATTCTAAAATGGCTTATGTCATATTTACTTATGTCTTCAGGTGGATTTAGTAGAATAGAAAGCATTGTAGGAACAACTTCAACAAATGTAACTTTGTATTTTTCAATCCACTGCCAAAATTTGCTTTTTGAAAATTTTTCTGTTAATACTGTTGAACCACCAACATAAAATGATGTTAATGATATCATAAATAAGCCAGTTACATGTATCAAAGGCATTACACAAAGAGAAATATCTTTTTCTGTAAATTCACATGCACTAATATAATGTGGGTGCATAACACTAATATTAAATTGACTTAATAAACATCCTTTTGGTTTTCCTGTTGTACCAGATGTATAAATCATTACCCATTTGTCTTTCATATTAACATTTTCAATATCTTCAAATTCAATTGATTGTTTTTTCATATCTTCATCAAAATTGATTGAATTTTCTACTTTTTCACCAACTACAATCATTGTTTCTAATTTTGGTCCTTTTACTTTTCCCATGTTGTCATGGAAATCAGAGTGATAAACAAAAACTTTTGTATCTGCATTGTCTAATTGAAATTCAACTTCTTCTTTTGTTAATGAACAACTCATTGGATTAACTATTGCTCCTAATTTACCAGTTGCAAATAGTAGAAATAGGGTGTGTGGAACATTTGGAAGGTAAGTAGAAATTGTATCTCCTCTTTTTACACCAATACTTCTTAGAAGATTAGCAGTTTGATTGACTTTTTCTAGGAATTTTTTATAACTAAATTTTTCTCCTGTTTTATCACAAATTAAATATGTTTTATCTCCATATTTTTCAGCTTGTTGATCAAAGAATTCTCCTACATTTTTCTCTTTCATATTAATGTCCCCCTGTTTTATGATCTATTTATCATCTCTATAATTCTGTTTTTCTTTTTACTATAATTTTTTAATAAACTTTGCAGGAACTCCTCCCCAAAACTCATTATCAGGGATATCTTTGTTAACAAAAGAAAATCCACCAATAATAGAATTCTCACCAATAGTTGTCCCAGCTCTTATTATTGTTCTAGCTCCAATCAATGCTTTTTTCTTAATTTTAATTCTTCCAATAATTGATTGGTTTACTGTAAATTCATGTGCCCCAATATAAGCACCACTACCTATTAATACGCCATCTTCTAGTGTTATTAAATCAGGAAATAAATGATCAATAGAAACATCATTTGGAATACAAACATCTTTACCAATATTTGCACCAATTAGTTTAAATAAACTATTCTTAAACCATCCAGGAGGGACATGATGGCTAATTTCTACAATCAAAGCTGAGAAATATATTCTTGGCCATGCTCTTGTCTTATACCAATCACAGCCAGCATTTAATCTTTTACCATGATAGGGTATTTTAACGACTTTTTTAGATTTATCTTTAAGAAGTTCTTTAATTTGTGCTTTTGCTTGTTTATAATATTCTTTATGATTCATTTTATGATTTGTTTTAGTTAATCTAATAACTTTGCAAGTTTTCTTCTTTGTACCTTTCCAGAACCTGTAACTGGTATATTTTTTATAAATTTTACTGTTTTAGGGCATTTGTATTCAGCAAGATGCTTTTTACAATGTTCTATAATCTCTTTTTCAATTGTTTTTATCTCTTCTTGAGTTTTTTCTTGGTTTTCTTTAAGAATAACAAAAGCTGCAATCTCTTCTCCATAAATCTTGTCTGGAATACCTGCTACAGCAGCATCTGCTATTGCAGGATGCTTATATAATACATTATCAATTTCTTTTGGTGAAATATTTTCTCCACCTCTAATTATGAGCTCTTTTTCTCTACCAACAATGTATAAATATCCCTCTTTGTCCATATATCCTAAATCACCTGTATATAACCATGATTTTTTGATGGTTTGTTCTGTTAATTCTGGCATTTTGTAATATCCTTTCATTATATGTGGACCTTTGGTTATTATTTTACCAACTTTTTCTGACTCTAATGGTTTATCGTCGTCATCTACAATTCTTACTTTTGATATGTCAATTTCTACTCCAACAGAACCTATTTTTCTTTTTTTAATATCAAGAGGGGTCATTGTTGTCCATACAGTATCTTCACTTAATCCATATGCTTCAAAGAGTGGTATATTGAATTCTTCTTCAAATTTTTTTAATACTTCTATTGGTAATGGTGCTGCTGAAGAAATAATATATTTTAATGATTCCAAATTATATTTTTTAATGTCTTCTGGTGGATTTAATAATATTGATGTCATGGTTGGAACAAGTAATGTCCAATTAATTTTATATTTTTCAATTCTTTTCCAAAATTTTGTTTTGCTAAACTTTTCATGCACTACAACAGTTGCACCTATACATGTTGTTGTAAAAAGTGTTGGAATTATTCCTCCACTGAAAAATAATGGTAATGAATCAAGTATTATCATCTCTTCTTTTAATTTTAAAAATCTAGCAACACTCATTGAACAGCTAAGCAGGTTTTTCTGAGTTAAAATAATTCCCTTTGGCTTAGCTGTTGTTCCAGAACTATAAATCAGTAATGCTTCATTTTCAATTGTAATCTCTTCAGTAGGATTAAATGATGTTTGTTGTGTTTTTAATTCTTGTTTGAATTTTTTTATATCAATAAATTTTGTGGAATTAGTTCCTTTTATTCCTAATTCTTTTTGTTGATTTACAAAAACTATTTTTGATTCAGCATCATTTATTAAATATTTTAATTCTTCAGTTGATAATTTAGGATTTAATGGATTGAAAACTGCACCAATCTTAAATGATGCAAACATTAAATAAATAAGTTCAAGTGAATTTTCTAAAATTGTTGAGACTTTGTCATGTTTTTTAATTCCTAAACTTAATAACAAATTTGCTGTTTTATTTGTTATTTCTTCAAATTCTAAATAAGAAATGATGTGATCTTTAGAATCATTATCACCAAAAATCAAGAAGTTTTTGTTTTTAAGTCTATTGGCATTATCTTTAATTAAGTGATTTATGTTATTCCATCTAATTTCTTGGATGTTTTGCTCCATTATTCTAAGGATATTAATTAATTATATAAACTTTGTTAAGGATATTACTAAATATTAATCCATTACATATAATATAAATATTTTACATATAGATATATAAGAAAATATATAAACCAGATATTACCATATATTAGAATTATATATAAACTAAGCTATCATAAATGGGTAAAATGGATTTGAATGCAGATATGAATCAGTTAAAAAATAAGGCTTCAAGTAGTTTTGGGGGTCTTTTTACTCAGAAAAAGGCACCAGATCAACAAGAATCATTTGATCTTGGTAATGTTATGAGGGATGTTACTAGGAGATTAAGAGTTCTGGAAGAAAGAATGGCTAGTGATAGAAAAAACATTCAAATAAATCAACAAAATAGATTATCACAAAATCAGAAAGTTACTATCAACATAAAAGATCTTTATGGTGAAATTAGTGAATTAAAAAAAGAAATTTCTGTAATTAAGGATCAATTAACCTTAGTGATTGGTGAACTCAAAGAAACTACTAAGAAAGAAGATGTAAAAACTCTTGAAAAATATATTGAATTATGGGAACCATTAAATTTTGTCACAAAAAGAGAAGTTGAAATGTTGATTAGAAGGATTTTAAATGAACAGAAATAATCTATTTACAATGAATTAAATTTAAAATGGGAAAGAGGAGAATAATATGGGGTTAATGGATATTTTTAAGAAACCTGAAGTTGTTGAACAACAAGAACATGTTCAAATGTCAGGTCCCCCTACAGATAAAGTTATGATGATGAAAAGACAAGGTCTTAGTAATAATCAAATTATTCAAACTTTACAAAACGATGGTCATGATTCAACTGCAATATTTGATTCATTGAACCAAGCAGATTTAAAAGGAGGTGTTGAAATGTCATCACAAAATACTGCTCAACCACAAGAAGCACCAGCTGATGCTGGACCACAACAACCTGCTCAAGCAGGACCAATGCCACCACCGCAATCTGGGCCAGGTGGACCGCCAGGAGGACCAATGCCACCACCACAATCTAGTCCAGGGATGGGACAACCTATGGGGCAACCAATGGGTATGGGGCCAGAACCAGTATCTAGTGGCCCAGGACTGGAAAGAATTGAAGAATTAGCTGAAGCAATTATTGATGAAAAGTGGAATGAAATTGTTAAAAGCATTAATAAAATTGCAGACTGGAAAGAACGAACTGAGACAAAAATTACAAAGATGGAACAAGAAATGGTTGATCTTAAGAAAAACTTTGATCAACTTCATAAGGGTATTCTAGGTAAAATTGGAGATTATGATAAGAACTTAGTTAATATCAGTTCAGAAATAAAAGCAATGGATAAAGTTTTTCAGAAAGTATTGCCAGTTATGACTGAAAATGTAAATGAATTAAGCAGAATAACACAAGACATGAAAAAGAAATAAAATGGTTGAATTATTTTTATTAGCTATCTTAGTTATTGCTGTACTTTTAATTTTATTAGTTCTTTTTTATTTTATCTGGTTTTTGAGAAAACCAAAATTAAATCTTACAGGTAATGATAGTAATAATAATGGTAATAATTTTGTTTTAAGTCCAGCAGATGGAAAAATAATTGAAATCATTAAATATGATAAACAAACTGAGAAAGTTAACAAAGGGAGGTTTGGAAAAATTATTGCTGTTACTAAAGATGTTTCTGATTCTGGTTATATTGTTTGTATTGCAATGAATATATTTAATGTACATTATCAAATTTCTCCAATTAATGGTGTTATTAAAAATATTAATTATGTTAAAGGGAAATTTAGAAATATTTTTGTTGATCTAGTAGGATTAAGATTTATAAACAATGAAAGAAATGAGATTCTTATTGAAAGTACTGGGGGAAAAAGAAATAAAAAACAAAAAAAATTTAATGTTAAGGTTGTTCAGATTGCAGGCTTAGTTGCAAGAAGAATACATTGTTTTGTTAAACCTGAACAAACTCTTAAGCTAGCACAGGTATTAGGTGTTATTAAATTAGGTAGCATGGTTTTGTTGATCTTCCCAAATGATTTTAATCTCGCTGTTAAAGAAGGGGTTAAAGTTAAATTAGGAGATACAATTGCAGTTGTTGATAAAACAAAAATTAATAAAGTTAATAATATTAAAAAGATTAATAAAAATAGAAAAACTATGAAAGGTAAGAAAAAATGATTAGTAAATATATGAAACTAGCAGATTTATTTACTTTATTAAACCTCTGTTCAGGTGTATTAGCAATAATTTTTGCTGTCCAAGGTAAATTTTATATTGCTTCTGTATTAATTATAGCTGCTGCATTATTTGACTTATTGGATGGGAAAGTTGCAAGATTATCAAAGAAAGATAATGATTTTGGAAAACAGCTTGATAGTTTAACAGATGCAATTAGTTTTGGTGTGGCTCCTGCGTTATTAGGTTATTTTTTAGGATTAAATGAATGGTACTTTGTCATTGTATTATTAATCTATGTTTCTTGTGGTGTATTAAGATTAGCAAGATTTAATATTACAACTATTAAAGGTTTTGAAGGTGTTCCAATAACTGCTGCAGGAATTATTATTGCTGTATTGGTTTTTTTAGCTGGATTTTACCCTATAATTATTAGTTATTTATGGATTGCATATCTATTATTAGGTATATTGATGATATCATCTATACCAATTAAAAAAATTTGAGGTTGTAAAATGAATGAAACATTATACTCAATATTAATGAATAAGGTTGTCTTAAGTTTAATTATCACTTTTATTTTAACTGAGATAACTAAATTATCAATTGATTTATGGAAAACTAAAAAATTAATATTTGCAAATTTATTTCATGGTGGTGGCATGCCCAGTAGCCATAGTTCATTAGTTAGTGCTTTGACCTTTTCTATTTTATTTAATCAGGGCTTTTCTATTTTATGGCTAGCTGTGTTTATATTTTCATTAGTAGTTGTAAGAGATTCATTTGGTGTAAGAAAACATGCAGGTGAACAAGCTAAGGTATTAAATATATTACTTAAAGATCAGAAAATACTTAAAAATATGGATGCTAAACTAAGAAATAAACTTAGTAAAACTAAATTACAAGAACATATTGGTCATAAACCAATTGAAACAGTTATAGGAGTAATATTTGGTTTAATTATTTCATTGATTATTGTTAAATCAAGCCTAATACCTTAAGTTTTCAATTTTGAAATACAGGCTATGGGAGGGCTTGATTAAACAATCCCTCAAATTTACCAATTAATAAACAAATTTAAATTTTGAGCAAATTTGAGGTATTTACTTTATATGATTTTTTATTTTATGTGAATTATATGGGCTTGTCCATTGGTTAATGTATATTTGTAAATGTATATTGAATAGGTGTATAAATGGTTATGAAATTAATATTACAAACATTATGGTTGTTTTTGCCAGCTTTATTAGCAAATATGACCCCTCCATTAGTTAAACATCTTAATGTTCTAAATTCTCCAGTTGACTTTGGATTAATGTTTAGGGGTAAAAGATTACTTGGTCAAAATAAAACAATCCGTGGGTTGGTATTTGGTGTCTTTATAGGTATTATAGTGGCTTCCTTACAAACATTTCTTTTTAGGTTTAATTCTTTTCAATGGTTAAGTATTATTAATTATTCAGAAATTAATTTTATTTTATTAGGTGGATTATTGGGATTTGGTGCATTAATTGGAGATTTAGTAGAAAGTTTTGTTAAAAGACAATTTGACATTAAACCAGGAAAACCTTTTATTCCATTTGATCAGATTGATTTTTTAATTGGGGCAATTGTATTTCTTTTGTTTATTTTTAATCCTGGATTTAAGGTAATGGTAACATTATTGGTTGTAGGTATAGGATTACATTTCCTTACTAATTATATCGGCTACTTAATAGGTCACCATAAAACAATATTTGGTTGATAATTTAGTAATTACTTCTTTTTTCCTTTTTTCTTCTTTGTTGATTTTTTTTTAACAACCTTCTTTACTGCTTCTTTAGTTTTAACTGTTTTTTTATTAAAAACTTTTTTTATTTTATTTATTCTATCTGTTGTTTTTGCAGTTTCTACTTTTCTTGATCCTATCTCATCTATTTCTACTCTTAAATTCCCTATTTTTGTAGCCATTGTTTCTAATGCCTTATCAACACTTTTTTTAGAAGTTTTATCTGTTAAATCTCTTTTTAAGCTATCTAATTGTTTTGTTAATCTTCCAATATCTTTTTCTTTTATTGAAGATTTTGATAAATTATCATTTGTTGTTTCTATTTGTTTTTTTAAATTCATAACTTCTTTGGTCTCTACAAACTTACTAAGATCAACTTTTACTTTGTTTTTATCAATTTCTTTAGCTAATTCTTTTATTTTATCTTCAATCCAATCAATATCTTCTTTTATTTTTTGATATTTGGCTGAATTAGATTCAAGAATTTTCTCAACTTCTTTTTTTAAGATTATATTATTCTTAATTTTGTCAATATCACTTTGTATTCTTGAGAAATCCTCAGTTGTTATATCTTTTTTAGCTTTGATCTTGTTTAAATCTTTATTTACAGATTCAAGTTCATTTCTTAACTTATTAAGTTCTTTGTCAACTATTGTTTGTTCAACAAGCTTAGATGTTGCTTTGTCAAGATCATTGTTATCAATAGTCTTATCTAGTGTTTTTGATATGTTTTTTAAGTTATCATTTATGTTATCTATTTCTCCTTTTAATAATCCTATTTTAGTTTCTGAGTTGTTTTGTGTTTTTTCTGAACTTTTCTTTAAATCTTTCTTGATTTTCTCTAATGCATCGTTAACTTTACTTTTAGTGATGAAATTATTCTCAACATCGTCCACATCAACACTATGTTTTAATATGTGGTCCACTTTTTTACTGAATGCTTTTAATTTTTTTTCAACTTGAATATTAAATTTGTTATACTCTATTTTCTTTGAGTATTCGCTTTTAAATTCATCCATGTTTTCCTTAATTTTTTCTACTTCTTTCTTTAGTTTGTAAACTGTTTTTATTTCAGCTCTATTTGCTCTTTCTTTTTCTACTAATTTTGCTAAATGATTATTAATCTTGTTATTTTCTTTGTTTTGAATTTTAATTCTGCTATTAACTTCTCCAAGTTTTTCTTTTAATTCATTTCTTAATGTGTTGATTAGCTCATTATGCTCTTTTTTTAGATTAGTATGTGCTGTAAACAACTTTACATAATCTTCTCTATTAATGAATTTTTCATCTGAATCCTTTCTTAATGATTTTATATCTCTACCCACATTAGAAAAAGCATAACTTAATCTCTTATCTAATCTTTTATATCTAGTACTAGCCATAATCCCACCTCACTTTATTACCTAATCACTATAATTATTATGAATTATTATTAGTTATAATAATAATGTTAAATGTATTATATTTATTAATATATAAACTTTATTGTAATGTAGACGAGAATTTGTGTTTTTAATTGTTAGTTGGTGGTGAAAATAATAAAAAAGAAATTATTCCAATATTTTCAAAGCAATCAATTCTTTGCCTTCAAATAGTTTTAAAGACGCACCGCCACCACTACTTATGAAGGTTATTTTATCTGCATATCCAAATTTATGAGCTGCTGATACACCATCTCCACCACCAATTATACTCTTTGCATCATGGTGATGAGTTGTTTCTACAATTGCTTCTGCAACTTTTTTAGTAGCTTCTGCAAATACTTCATTTTCAATATAACCTAAAGGACCATTCCATACAATTGTTTTAGCTTGTTTTATTATAATATTATAATTTTTAATTGATTCAGGACCAATATCTAATACTTTTTTGTCTTCTGGAATCTCATCAATAGAAACAATAGCTGTTTCTTCTTTTTTGTTGTTAATACTTTCACCAATGACAACATCAATAGGTAGGATTATTTTTGGATTCTCCAAATATGCTTTAATTATTCTTTCTGCATCCGTATCTAATCCTTCTAAATCAATCTTGGTTTTGCCAATCTCTTTCCCTCCTATTTTATAAAATAACATTGCTAAAGAACTTCCAATTAATATTTTATCAGCTGTTTTTAATAAATTTTGAATTGCATTAATTTTATCAGCCTTAACACCACCAATTATTGAAACAAATGGGTGTTCAGGATCTTTAATTGTCTCAGAAATCATTTTTAATTCATTTTCAACTAAAAAGCCAACACATTTTTGTTTAACAAATTTAGGAACAGAAGTCATTGAAGCATGATCTCTATGACAATTACTAAAAGCTTCTTCAACAAATACATCAACATCTTCTGCTAGTATTTTTCCAAATTCATCTCTTTCTTCTTGAACTTCTGATTTTTCTGCTTGATTGAATCTTAGATTTTCTAACATTATTAGGCAATTATTTGGATTATTTTTATCATGATTACTTTGGTTCCAATCATCTATTTTTTTAATTGGCATATCTATTAACTCCCCTAGCTTCTCTGCAATCTTGTTTGTTTTTAGATGTTCTTCGTAATTATCAAAGTTTTTTGGTCTGCCAACATGGCATCCAAAAATAACTTGCTTTGGCATTTGTTTAAGAATGAAATTTATTGTAGGAACTGTTAACTTAATTCTAAAATCATCTTGAATATTTCCTTCTTTGTCAACAGGAACATTGTAATCAACCCTGATGAATACTTTTTTGTCTTTAAAATTAATATCTCTGATTGTTTTGAGCATTTTATATCATCTCTTTATTTTATTTAATTATGGTAAACAAAATAACAACAATGGCCAGGCGAGCCGTTAGGCGAGTAGGATATTTGCGTAGCAAATGTCCGTCTGTGCCAATGTTGTTGTTATTTTGTTTTACTTATTATTATTATTATTATTATTATTATTATTATTATCAGTTAAATGAAATTAATCAAGCAAATAGCTTTAACAATTCAACCATTCTTACACTATAACCCCATTCATTATCATACCAGGAAACAATTTTAATGAAGTTACCATCCATTACTGAAGTCATTTGAGCATCGAAAATACTTGAATATGGATTACCAACTATATCTTGGGAAACAATTGGATCTTCTGTGTATTCAAGAATACCTTTTAGTTCTTTTCCAGCTGCAGCTTTCATTGCTTTATTGATTTCCTCAGCTGTTACATTTTTCTTTAATTCAGCTACTAAATCAACACAACTTCCATCAGGAACAGGAACACGAATTGCAATTCCATCTAATTTTCCTTCTAATTCAGGAATTACTTTTCCAACTGTTTTTGCAGCTCCTGTTGTTGTTGGAATAATATTATATGCAGCTGCTCTTGCTCTTCTTAAATCTTTATGAGGAGCATCTAATAATTTTTGATCACCTGTGTAACCATGGACAGTAGTCATTACTCCTCTTTTTAATCCGAATTTCTCATGTAATACTTTAGCAACAGGTGCTAAACAATTTGTTGTACAAGAAGCATTTGAAATTATCAAATCTCCACTTTTTCCAATACCATCACAATTAACACCACGAACAATTGCTCTAATTTTATCTCCTTTACCTGGAGCACTTAAAAGAACTTTTTTAGCTCCTGCATCAATATGTTTATGTGCATCTTCATATGTTCTGAAAAAGCCTGTACATTCTAATACAATATCTATTTTAAGTTTTTTCCATGGTAATTTAGCTGGATCACGTTCTGCAGAAACTTTTATTTCTTTACCATCAACTTTTAAAGAATTCTCAGTATGTTCAACTTTCCCTGGGAACTTTCCATGAACAGAATCATATTTTAATAAATGTGCTAATGTTTTTGTATCTGTAAGATCATTTACAGCAACAAATTCAATATTTTTATCTTTAAAACCTGCTTTAAAGACCATTCTACCAATTCTTCCAAAACCATTAATTGCAACTCTTATCATAGTATCACCTTTTTTGTTAAATATTATTTAATTTGTATATAATAGATGAATTAAATATCATATATAAAGATTGTGAAGAAATAGGTATGATTAAGTGTTATATGTGAGATAAAAAAGAAAAAATAATAATTAATTATCTCTCTGATATACACCTATTCTTGTATAAATGCTGGTGTTTATATGCTTGAACAGCTGTTTCCAAAGCTACATTCATTGCTCTTTCAACAGCAGTTTTTTCTAATTCCTCTCCACCAAAAAGAGCTGCTTCTGATTTTTCTCTAGGATTATTGATTACGCCCATTACTCCACCTATTTTGATATTATAACCTAATTTTTTGGCTTGATGAATAATTGCAGACATTAATCCAATTTCCATTTCAGAACAATAAACTTCATTCTCATGCATTACTTTTCCTCTATAATCTAATCTGTCTTCTCTTAATCCTTCTGCATTAATAGTAAATAAGTCAGATAATTCACTAAATAATGTTAATTTTGAAAATACTTGTCCATAATGAACAAATTCTTTATCTATGCCAAGAACTTGAGCAGCCTCTATTGCGTAACTTGCAAGATCACTATCTGAAGGAAAACTTTGAGTAACTTCTGCACTACTTAATGCATATTTCACTTTTTTTAATAATTTAGAAACTGATTTTTGTATTCCAGGGATAACTTGTGCTGTGGTTAATGCTTTTTCTAATGTTAATAATGAACCATACTTAAAATGAAATAATGCTGAATCATGTTCTGTTTCTACAAAATCACTTAATGTCCCAAAAGGAACTGATGTTTCTGAAGCAATTACTACATCCCCTCCATAAACATGTGGTTGATGGCTTCCTGAAGTTCCAACTCTAAAAATATTTAATGGGTTTGCATTAATTTGTACATCTAATCCAATATTCTGTTCTCTGATAGATTGTGCATAAGTGTCAACAATTTCATTTGTGACAATTTCAGTAGTTCCAAAACCCATTCCAGTTGTTCCAACAACTACTGCTATTTTATGTTCTTCATCATTAATTGTTCTTTCTAGAAATCCTTTACCAATTGGTAAAGCTCTTCCAGTTTCAACTAACTTTTCTTTAATGTCTAATTTATCATAAATTTCTCTAGTTCTACTTGGAGAACCACTTATAAGAATAGTTGTTGGTTTATCTGTTTCAATAAAATCAGTTGTCATAGCTATATGATGTGTTTTGAATTCATTATCTGTCATTTCTTTCACCTTTAGTTTCTTTGAATATGGTTATTTCTTTAATACTTGTTTTTGATTAAATAAAGAAATTGAGTTTGATTTTTAAAGTTTATTAAATAAATAATTAATGGATTACTTTAATCTTTGTAAGTAAGCAATTCTTTCTTTGTATATGTTCATTAGTTCTTTATGTGTGTTAAGATGTTTGTCAAGCATTGAATTTTTTGCATTAATTACTTCTTGAACAACTGAATCTGGGATAGCTTCTTTGTCTTGCCATCCTGGATGAGTAGCTCTCCATTCATCAATATCATTACTCATTAAATATGGGCATCTTTTTTTTAATGCTTCATATAATGTTTCACCATTTTCTGAACTTAATTGTTGTAATTTTTGGAAATGATCTTGAACATTTTCTAAAGCAACTTGTGGATCACATCTTTTTCCACCGCCATCATAAATAATACATTTTTCTAATGGATAAATTGGATTACTTAGCCAATGCTTTTCAAACTCAGGGGAAATTAAAACACCTTCTCCAACTCCAGGCAAAAAGTCAGTTCCTGGTTTTTGATTAGGTATGGAAGTTCCATCTAAATCTGCTAGACCAAATCTTCCTTCTAAATATAATAAGTTGAAAACAAAATCATCTGTAAAGTATTGTTGGTTCTCTGCTACAAATTTTTGAACTTCTCTTTCTGTATTTATACAACCAATTGTTGTTAATGTAATTGAGCCAATTGTATATTTAGCATCATGATTATTATGTTCATCTCTGAACTCAGCATGTTTCTCTTCCATTCTTTCAACAAATTTTTCTAATCCATCTCTTATAGATGCACCACTTGCACTTATATCACCTATAACCATATGTATATTTCTTACATGTTCTGGTTCTTCTTTTTCAAATATCTTTTTTTCTCCAGAACCATAAACTACCCACTCTTTTCCATTGCCATTTGTATCTTCTCTTTGTGCCATCCTCATTTGTTGTTTTGCTCTATAACCCAAATTAAAAATAACTTTAGAAATATCAAAATTAAGTGCTCCTCTTAATATTGTGTATTGATCAATATAATTTCTTGTACCATCTTCTTTTCTTCTATCTCCCCATGTTTCTTCTAACATTGAAGCCATTGTATCAGATAGCATAATTCTTTTAATGCCATCTTTTAATACATCACTAAAGAAATCTTGATGAATATAATCAATTAAATCAGATTGAGTACAAACTCTCCTTGTTTCAGGAGTAGAAGCAATATATCTTTTAACTCTTTCATCGATAGAACCATCTGTTGAATCAATTTCATATAACGCAATGCCTCTTTCTGGTGATTTTTGTAATTGTTTTAATATGTCCATTTCTTTAACACCAGAAATATGGGTGGTAAGAACTGATTTATATATATTATTGGTGTGGAGTGTATATTTTATTCTTTTTTACTAGGTCCGGAGGACATGTTTCCCGTGATTTTTTTATTTTTAATATATTAATTATAAATCCAACAACAACAAAGGCACGGACGGACTTTATTCTAAAGTCCTATTCGGCTTCGCCTCATCCGGCCATGTTGTTGGATTTAAATAGATCTCAGATAATAACCTCTTTCACATAAGATTTATATATAAAAACACACTTTTTAACTAGATAATGGGAGATAAAGAGTTGAAAAGAGAGTTTAAGGCAATTGCTAGCAAAGATCCTGATAAATATTATGCTACATCTGTATTAAAAGAAAATGGTTTTATGAGAAAACTGTGTAAATGTGGTACTTCATTCTGGACTGTTAATCACGATCAAAAACATTGTGGAGATCCTGCATGTGCTGGTGGATTTAATTTTATTGGAAAAGGGTTGGTTAAAGAAGAAATGGATTATGTTGGTGTTTGGGATAAATTTGCAAAACATTTTCAAAAATTAGGATACACTCCAATAAAAAGATATCCAGTTGTAGCAAGATGGAGAGATGATACAGATTTTGTTCAAGCTAGTATTTATGATTTTCAACCTTATGTTGTTTCTGGTGAAGTAAAGCCGCCTGCAAATCCATTAGTTGTTCCTCAATTTTGTCTAAGATTTAATGATATTGATAATGTAGGAATAACAGGAGCTCATTTTACAGGATTTGTTATGATTGGACAGCATGCATTTATGCCTCCAAAAGAATTTAACCAAGATCAATACTTTAGGGATATTCATTCATGGGTTAGTAAGGGTTTAGGTTTACCAAATAATGAAATTACTTATCATGAAGATGCTTGGGCAGGTGGTGGTAATTTTGGACCTTGCATGGAATTCTTTAGTAGAGGTTTAGAATTAGGGAATCAAGTCTATATGCAATATGAAGTTCTGCCTAATGGAGAAAAAAAAGAATTAAATCTTAAAGTTTTAGACATGGGAATGGGGCATGAAAGAAATGCATGGTTTGCAAAAGCATCTGCAACTAGCTATGAGGCTGTTTTCCCTACTGTTTGTAAAAAATTGTATTCTGCTACAGGTTTAAAGGTTGATCAAAATCTAATGAAAAAGTTTTTACCATATGCTTCTTATCTTAATGTTGATGAAGTTGATAATATAGATAAAGCATGGCAGATGGTAGCTAAGAAAGTTGGTATTAGTGTAAAAGAATTAAAAGATTTTATTCAACCATTATCTGGTGTTTATTCTATTGGAGATCATACAAGAAGTTTGTTGGTAGCATTAAATGATGGTGCTTTGCCAAGTAATGTTGGTGGTGGTTATAATTTAAGAGTTATATTGAGAAGAGCTTTGAGTTTTATTGATAGATATGGTTGGGATATTGATTATATTAAGGTGGCAGAATGGCATGCTGATTATTTGAAAAACTTATTTCCTGAATTAAGAGAAAATCTTAATGAAGTTGCTGAAATATTAAAGGTAGAGAAAACAAAATATGAAAATACTAAACAAAAGTCTTCTCAAATAGTTGAAAGATTAATTAGTAGTAAAGAAAAGATTGATTCTGCTAAATTAATGAATCTTTATGATTCACAAGGTATTTCTCCTGAAATTATTAGAGAAGAAGCTGCAAAACAAAAGATAAAAGTAAATATTCCAGATGATTTTTATGCAAAGGTTGCAGAATTACATGAGAAAAAAGAACAGAAACATGCAACTATTAAAAAAGGAAAACTAGATTTAGAAGGAATTAAAGAAACAGAAGGATTATATTTTGATGATTGGAAACATCTTAAATTTGGTGGGAAAATTGTTAAAATGATTGAGAATAATGTAGTATTAGATCAAACTGGATTTTATCCTACCTCAGGAGGACAATTGCATGATTTGGGAACAATCAATAGTAAGCAGGTTCTTGATGTCTTTAAGCAAGGAAGTGTAATTTTACATAAACTAAAAGATGTTGCTGGCCTCAAAGTTGGAAAAGATGTAGAAGGAGTTATTGATAAAGATAGAAGAAAACAATTATCACAACATCATACCGCTACACATATTATTAATGCTGCTGCAAGACGAATTTTAGGTAGGCATATTAATCAAGCTGGTGCTAAAAAAACCATGGATAAAGCACATATTGATCTTACTCATTATAATAGTTTAACAGAGGAAGAGATTAAAAAAATAGAAGTGGAAGCAAACAAGATTGTTAATGAAGATATTCCTATTAAAAAGAAATTCTATACTAGAGATGAAGCTGAAAAGAAATATGGGATGACTATTTATCAAGGTGGAGCAGTTCCAGGTGATTCTTTAAGGATTGTAGAAATTCCTGAAGTAGAAGTAGAAGCATGTGGTGGAACTCATCTTAATTCTACAAAAGAAGTTGGTGAAATTAGAATTTTGAAAGCTTCAAAAATACAAGATGGTGTAATTAGAGTTGTGTTTACAGCTGGAAGAGCAGCAAAGAAAGAAGAAGCTTGCCAACAAGATATATTAAATGAGTTATGTAAAGAATTAGATTGTTTTGGTAAAGAAAAATTGATTCCTGCAAGAGCTGATGAATTATTTAGATTATGGAAGAAAGTTGTTAAGAAGAAAAAAGAGGCAGAGAAGAAATTAGTAAGTACAGAAGAATTTGATAGCAGCTGTGATGAAATTATTTCTAAAACATGCGAAATATTAAGAACACAACCAGAACATTTAGTTAAGACAGTTATGAGATTTAAGAGTGAATTGGATATGTAGATTAGTCACAATATTTATAAATTGGATTTTGTTTCTTTGTCTTATTGGGGGTAATAATTATGGCACATTTTGGACAATTATATGATATTTTAAAAGAAGATGGAATAAGCGCAGTTTTGAAATATGACAAGCAAGTTACAGCTGAAAGACATCCTTCTTTAACCAAATTTTCTCAAGGAGTAAAACATCATGCTAAAAAAATAAATGCAGGTTTAGAACGTGCATTAGAAGAGAGCAAAGCAGCTTTTCCAATGGATGGAATATTTGAAGATAATTCACAGAATGTTGGATTGTATTTTGCTCAAACTCCTTGTAGAATTGTACAATCAAATTTTCAGGTATTTGGCACTTATGTAAATGCAATTGCTTTAGCACCAGTAAGAGTTGTACAAGAATATTTGAAATGATTTTTTTATATTTATTCTTTTTTCTCAACAGGTTTTAAATCAATCCCTAGCTTTATTTCTTCAGAAACTTCTATGTCTCCTTTACCTTCAAAGTCTATCTTATCTGCTTTACATACTGCTAGAAGATCTTCCATTGTAAATTCCAGTTCTTTTCTAGTTTTTTCATCACATTCAATTGTTAATACATTAATCTCTGCCTTTAAACTTAAACCTTTCTCTGATTTATGTTTTCTAACAGCTCCAACAATCTCAACAACTTTATCTCCAGTTTCTTCAACTAAATCATTAACAAGTTTTTCATTGTAAACTGGCCATTGTGAATTATGAATGGATTCAACTGTTTTTTTACCATCTTTTTTCAATCTTTCATTTTCATGGTCTTTCCAATACATTTCAAAAATAGCTTCTGTAATATGAGGCATGATTGGTGCCATTAGTTTGTTTACATCTAAGAAAGCATGGTATAAAGTAAATTGTGCTGATTCTCTTTTATCTTTTCCACGTCTATCTGGATTATATAATCTATCTTTGACAATCTCTAAGTAATTATCACATAGTTTTTGCCAAAAGAATTTTTCAGTTTCTTGCTTTGCTTTTGAATATTCATATTTCTCAAATGTTTCAGTACTTGATTTAATTAATTTATGTAATTTACATAATAACCATTGATCCATATATTCTAAGTTTTCAATTTCAATATGTCCTAATTTATAATCTTCTAAATGCATTAAAGCAAATTTAGATGCATTCCATAATTTATTAACCATTTTTTTACCTGTAACAAGATCTTTTTCTTGGTAAGGTAGGTCTTCTCCTAATTTAGATCCAGCTGCCCAAAATCTTAAACAATCTGCACCATATTGTTCTAATACTGGTCTTGGTTCTACTACATTTCCAATGCTTTTACTCATTTTCTTGCCTTTTGGATCAAGGGCCCATCCACTAATCATTATATTTTTCCAAGGAATTGAATTTTTATGTAAATGTGATTTAACAACTGTGTTAAATAACCAGAATGTAATAATGTCATGTGCTTGAGGTCTTAATGACATTGGAAATAATTTTTTATAACAAGGTTTTCCTTTCATTAACTCAACTGCAAGGTTTGGAGTAAGTGAAGAAGTTGCCCAAGTATCAAGAACATCTTTCTCTGGTCTAAACTTATCATGACCACATTCTTTATTTGTACAAGTTCCTTTTGGTTTGTCTGTTAATGGATCTACAGGTAATTGATCTGGTTCAGCAAGTTTAACAGCCTCACATTTTTCACAATACCAAACTGGGAAAGGAACTCCAAAATGTCTTTGTCTAGAAATACACCAATCCCATTGCAAGCCTTCAATCCAATTATTGAATCTATGGACCATAAATTCTGGGAACCAGTTCATTTCTTTGCCTCTTGCTAAAAATTCATCTTTAAGATCTAAATATTTAATAAACCATTGCTTTGAATTTAATATTTCAATTTCTGTTCCACATCTTTCATGAACATTAACTGGATGAGAAATTGGTTTTTCTTTGATTAGTAATTCTGCTTCTTTTAAATCTTTAATAATCTCTTTTCTTGCTTCTTTGATTTTTAAGCCTTTGTAACGATCAGCAATCTCACTCATATGCCCATCTTTAGTAATGCAAATTTTTAATGGTAGATTATGTGCTTTGTACCATTCAATATCTGTTTGGTCTCCAAAAGTACAACACATTACAATTCCTGTTCCTTTTTCAGGATCTGCTCTTTTATCCGGCATTATTGGTACTTCATGGTTATATAATGGTACTCTTGCCTTATTACCAAAGAACTTTTTATAACGTTCATCATCTGGATGTGCAAATATAGCAACACATGCACTTAACATTTCAGGTCTTGTTGTAGCAATAACTAAATCTTCTTCTCCAATAACTTTCCCATCTTTTTCTTCTTTTACTTTAAAGATAATATCAACAAAACTACTATTCATATCTTTATCAACTAATTCAACTTGAGCAATTGCAGTTTGACATCTAGGACACCACATTGTTGGAGCCTCTTTTCGATATTCTTTATCTGCATGATAAAGGTCAATAAAACTTTGTTGTGATATCTTTCTAGAATGATCATTTATTGTTGAATAATAAATATCCCAATCACAGCTCATACCAATAACTTTCCAGTCTTCAATAAATTCTGGCTTGATACGTTCAATTGTTTCCATACAAAGTTTAATATATTCTGTTCTATCCATCTTTGCAGATCTAACATTATTTAATCTTTCTACTAATTTGTCTGTTGGCAAACCATTATCATCAGTTCCAAATGGATAAAATACATTTTTTCCTTGCATACGTTGAAATCTTGCAACAAAATCTTCTTGAGCATAACTAAAGGCATGTCCAATATGCATTTTTCCAGAAACAGTTGGTGGTGGTGTATCTATTGAATATATTTCTCTATCAACATCATCAGGATCAAACTTGTATGTTCCTTTGTCTAACCATTGTTGTTGTAAACGAGGTTCATCTACTTTGAAATTATAATTTTTAGGTAATTCTTTCTTGTTTTCTTCTTTTTTCTCTTCTTTAGCCATATTTGTATTAGATATCTTCTAAATCTTTATAAATATTGCTGATTTGGTGTTTATTTTCATATATTTACTAATATGGAGCAAAAAACAACAACAAAGGCACAGACGGACTTTCCTTTGGAAAATCCTACTCGCGGTGACTTGTGAGCGAGTTCTCGAGCTCACTCGCTAGTCACCGGCTCGCCTGGCCATTGTTGTTTTTTGTTAATTAACTGTTGTTTCTACACCAATAAACTTAATAAACACCAATATATTTCACTTTTTCATGCAGAAAAAAGAGCAAATTATGCCTTGGATTAGGAAATATCAGGCAAAAACAACTAGTGATTTAATTGGTCAGAGTAGTGCAGTTTCTAATATTAAGAGTTTTATTAAGAATTTTAAAACTTCTAGGAAAAAAGCTATGCTTATCTATGGTGGTAGTGGTTCAGGTAAAACTTCTAGTATATATGCTATAGCTAATGAAATGAATTTAGAAATTATGGAAGTTAATGCTAGTGATTTTAGAAATAAAGATCTTATTGATAAGACAATTGGAGAAGCATCTAAACAACAAAGTTTGTTTATGAAAGAAAAATTAATTTTAGTGGATGAGGTTGATGGTTTATCAGGAACAAAAGACAGGGGTGGGATACAAGCTATTGCTAAAATTATTCAAGAAACAAGTTTTCCTATAATCTGTACAGCAACTAATCCTTATGAACAAAAATTAAGTTCTTTGAGAAGTAAATGTGAATTACTTGGCTTTAAGGAATTAAGTTATTTGGATGTGTTTGAAATGCTAAAAATAATTTGTGAAAAAGAAAATGTTAAATTTGATGAGCATGATCTTAAATCTTTGTCGAGAAGAGCTGCTGGAGATTTAAGGGCAGCAATTAATGATTTGCAAAGTCTAGTAATTGATGGAGAATTATTGAAAGCAAAAGATTTGAGTGAAAGAGATAAATCAGAAACAATTATTGATGCTTTAGTTAGGGTTTTTAAAATTAAGGATGCAAAAATTGCTTCTCAAGCTTTGCAAAACGTTGATGAAGATATTGATCAATGTTTTTTATGGATAGATTCAAACCTACCAAAAGAATATACTAAGCCTGAAGATCTAGCAAGAGCTTATGATTCATTAAGTAAGGCAGATGTTTATAGGGGAAGAATAAGAAGATGGCAGCATTGGAGATTTTTAGTATATGTAAATGTTTTATTAACAGCTGGTGTTGCAACTGCTAAAGATGAAAAGTATAAAGAGTTTGTTAAGTATGCTCCAACTCAAAGATTATTGAAAATTTGGAGAGCAAATATGAAATATCAGAAAAGAAAAGCAATTGCAGCTAAAATTGCTGAAAAAACACATACTTCTGTTAAAGATACAATTAAGAGTACTTTTCCATATGTGCAAGTAATGATGCAGAAAGATAAAACAATGAAGAAAGATTTAGCAGAATTCTTTGATTTAGATAAAGAAGAAGTAGCTTGGATGGTTAAATGAAGTATTGGGTTGTGAGTTCTGGGTGATGGGTTGGTTGTTAATAAGTAGTTATGGGTATCAATGCTTTACTCAAGACTATTTTACTCAAAATCAAATCTCCAAACTGATTTACTCATGACTAACTCATAACACTATACTCAAAACCCATTACTTTTTTAATATAAATATCTAACATTTTCTTCTTAAAATGTAAAATAATTTACATCAGGTTTATATAACCTTGTGGACTATTCTACCTATATAAAGACTAGATAGTAGTCTAGAATATGTGTTAAAGAGATAATAATTAATGAATAATAGTGAGGATGAAAAAATGGGAAAATCAATCAATAATCATATAAATATTCCAAGAGGAATTTCAGAAGGTGGCGCTGCTTTACATGAAGATGATCATTCTGGGTATATTGGTCTTTTACCTACAAAAAAGGCAAATCCTATTGGGAATTATGGATGTTTAGTAAGGCTAACAGAAGGAGATGCTGTTACTTATCAATATAAATCAGTTTCATTAGATAGTGAAGTTGCTCAAGAAGTTCAAGAAACAGGTGTTCTTCCAGATGCTGTTAGAAAATCACTTGAAGGTGAAATTGTTCCAGGAACAGAGTTGTTTACAACAAATGGTTCTTATAAATCTCATAAAGATTATTTAAAATATGCAGCTAGTCATTTGAATAATGGTAATGCACGTTCAAGTTCTGAAGTTGATATTGCATTTACAGCAGCTAGAGATTTAGTTGATGCAGTTGTTTTTTTAGCAACACCACGAAATGAAGCTACTATGTATGGTAGTACTGTTTGTAATCTTTAATTTACTTTTTTCTTTTTCATTTCAATCTTTCAATATTAAGAATTAAATTTGGATCTAAACAAATTTCTAGAAATCTTTCTCTGTCTTCTTCTGAACAAACACCTGGGAAATCCCCTATATTACTTTGCATGTCTGTGATTATCTGAAAATGTAAATGTGGTGGCCAATTACCATTTTGTGGGAATATTCCTGCCTTAGCAATTTCTTGTCCAGCTAGTATGTTCTGACCAACATTTAAATTTTTGATTGAATCAGTTGTAAGGTGGCCATACAATGTATAAAATATAATTCCACCTAGTTCATGTTCTAAAATTATTGTTGGCCCGTAATCTCCAACATTGTTATTGAATTGAAAACTATGTATTTTGGCATTAAGGGGGGCAAATATTCTTGTTCCTGGTTCAACCCATAAATCTACACCAAGATGGATTGTTCTTGCTTGTTGTGTATTTTGAAATTGTTTACATCTTCCGTAAAATGTTCTGTTTTCATCGAATCTTCCAAATCCTATTTGTGTATTGTTTTCTCTAAGTTTTTGAAAGATATAATTATTGAATGGTTCAACATTTGCAATATCTAAGTTCTGAATTTCTTGGTTGTTATCTTGGAAATTAAAAATAAACGCATTGCTGTCGTGAATGTTAACACTAATTATATCTTTAATTATGTTTTGTTCTCTTGCATTTTTCAATACTTGTACTATTTCTTGTCTTCTTTGTCTTATTGTAATTATTTCTTGTTCTATAATCATCTTACACCTGTTGCTATTTTTTGTAATCTTTTATGTCTTTCATGCATCATTAATTGTTTAATTGTTGAATCATTTGTATAATGTTGAATGGCTGCAGGTAATAATTCTCTTTTGATTTCATAATTTCTTGTTCTGATGCCTTCTGAAGTTATTGTTTCGGGATTAAATTGATATTCTTGATTCATGATAACTTCACCATTATCAACTTGTTCACTAACAACATGTACTGTAACTCCTGTTGTATTGTAAGCTGGAACTTTAATTGCAGTTCTTTGTTCCCCATCATAATTTACTTGGATTTCATCTCCTTCTGGTATATCAACTCTGTATTTATCGTCTACAATAACCCATCCATGTTTTGCTCTTGTGTATGCATCTCTTGTTGGTGTTAATCCTGGTAGTCTATATGGATTGCCAACTTCAGTTATTGCTGGATGTACATTAATGATTCTTCCTCTATAATTACTAAGCATTGTTCCATTGAATATTGTTGTGTAACTGTCTGAGACTAATAAATCAACTTCTCTTGATTCTAATGTTCTGAGCATCTGTGTTTCATATTCAGCTTTTGCAAATGCTTTTCTTTGTCTAAATTCTTTTCTTGTTTCTCCTTCTTGTCTGTTTCTTCTTAGGTCTTTCCAGGGTTGAGAAGGTATACTTACAGTTATGTCTTCTAGTGTGTGTGTTTCTGATGTTGAGTCTCCATTTTTTCTGTATGGGATAGTAATATCTCTTGGCCAAAGTTCTGATTCATTCCAAGCACTATTATATTGTTCATTATTATCATCAAGAATTACAGCAACTAAGTTAAATTTTCTAGAAAATAAATTATCTTCTTCTAATAATCTGGCAAGTGCTTCTAAGCTTCCTGTTCTGTAGCCATAATTAAATCCAGTTTGGGGATCAATTATTTCTCTCCCTATTTTTTCATCTAACCCAATCTCTCTGCATGAAGTAATCCATGCGATGTTGATTCTGTCCATGTTATCTGTATCATATTCTTGCATATTTCCACCATATTATTTATCATGCCTACTGTCATTTTTTATTCCCAAACCTCTTAATACCTAGTAAACAAGCATATTATAATAACTTAATGTTAATTATTTTACAGAAAACTTTATAAATGAGATATTATTAACAGGTTGTATTGTTGATGTTTAAATATAATTGCTATGGTTTTGATAAAAACAACAACAATGATGGCACAGACGGATATTTTCCTTTGGAAAATATCCTACTCGGCTAACGCCTCGCCTGGCCAATGTTGTTGTTTTTTGTTTACAAAAATTTAATTTGATTAAATCAAGGGTGAAATAAATGGTAACAATAGCAAGAACAGTTGAAAAAGTAATTGAAAGAAAACCTTTCTTACAGGAAGCTTTAGTTAGAGGTATTGTTAATGTGGCTGCATTAGCTGAGGAGATAACATCAGAAGTTGAGCAAGAAATGGGGCAAAAAGTTAAATTTTCAGCTGTAATGATGGCTATTAGAAGATTAGGAGAAAAATTAGAGAAAACAGTCATTAATAGAGCAAAATTTGATAAGAATTCTGATGTTAGTTTAAGATCAGACTTATATGAAATTACTGTTAAGAAAATGCCAGGAATACAAGCAAAAATAAGTAAGCTTTATGAGCTATTTAATACAAAAGAAAATGATATTCTAACAGTTACACAAGGATTTCATGAAATTACTCTTATTACAAATAAAAGAAATAAAGAAAAAATAAAAAAAGTCTTTAAATCAGCTGAGATTAAGTCTGAAATTGAAGACTTAGCTAGTGTTACTATTAATATTCCTCCTGAAGCAGTTGAATCTGTTGGATTGTTTTATATTGCAACAAAAGCATTAACATGGGAAAATATAAATGCAATTGAAGTTGTCTCAACCTTTACAGAACTAACATTTATTATTAAAGAAAATAGTGCAGCTAAAGCATTTGAAGCACTGAAAAGGCTGATTAAAGAGCAAAGTTAGAGAATATTATTTTAACTGAAATTATAGGTGTAGAAAATAACAACAACATAGGCACAGACTGTCTTTTTTTCAAAAAGACCTACTCACCTTCGGTTCGCTTGGCCATTGTTATTATTTTTGATATTTTAAAATAAGTAAATAATAAATAATATAAACTAATAATAAATACTAGGTGAATAACATGACAGATACAAACATTGAAAACATGGCAACTTTCTGTAAAAAGAAAGGGTTTGTTTATCAGAATAGTGAGATTTATGGTGGATTATCAGGATTCTTTGATTATGGACCATTAGGTGTTGAAGTTAAAAATAATATAAAACAACAATGGTGGAAAAGGTTTGTACAATCAAGACAAGATGTTGTTGGTATTGATGGTAGCATTGTTTCTCATCAAAAAGTTTGGCAAGCTTCTGGTCATGTTGGCTGTTTTGGAGATTTATTAGTAGAATGTAATAAATGTAATCAAAGGCATAGGGCAGACCATCTTGTAGAAGAAGAATTAAATGTAATGGCAGAAGGTATGCCTAAAGAAGGCCTTGATAAATTAATTAAACAAAATAACCTTAAATGTCCTGCTTGTAAAGGAGAACTAAGCAAAGCTAGAGAATTTAATCTAATGTTTAAGACTTTTGTAGGTCCAGTTGAAAAAGATGAAAATGTTGCTTATCTAAGACCAGAAACAGCACAATTAATATTTACTAATTTTAAATTAATCACAGAGACAGCTCGTGTTCAGCTGCCATTTGGAATTGCACAAATGGGTAGAGCTTTTAGAAATGAAATTTCTCCTCGTGACTTTTTGTTTAGATGTAGAGAATTTGAACAAATGGAATTAGAATATTTTATTCATCCAGACGAAAAGAAATGCAGTTTATTGGGAAAAAAAGATCAAAATTATGAATTTCAAATTTTGACTGCAGAAATGCAAGATAAAAAGAAAAAAGCTCACAATAAAATGAAGATCAAAGACATGTTAAAAATTGATCTATTAGGAGAATGGCATGCTTATTGGTTAATGCAACAATATCAATGGTTTGTTGATTTTGGAATTAAAAAAGAAAATTTAAGATTAAGAGAACATACTAAAGATGAAGTAGCACATTATAGTAGTGCATGTTTTGATATTGAATATAAATTTCCATTTGGTTGGCAAGAAATACATGGTATGGCTAACAGAGGAAGCTTTGATTTAGAACAACATCAAAAACATTCTAAGAAAAAAATGGAATTATTTGATGAAGCATCAAAGAAAAAAGTTTTGCCAGGAGTTATTGAACCATCACAAGGAACTGATCGTGCATTTTTAGCATTTATGTTTGATGCTTATCATGATGATAAAAAAAGGGGCAATGTTGTATTGAAATTACATTCTAAATTAGCTCCTATTCAAGTCGGTGTATTTCCTCTTGTTAATAAGCTAAATGATAAGGGCATGGAAGTATACAATATGTTAAAAGATGAGTTTGTGTGCTTTTATGATAAATCAGGGAGTGTTGGAAGAAGATATGCAAGAGCAGATGAATCAGGGATACCTTATTGTTTAACTATTGATTTTGAAACAATTGAAAAAGATGGTTGCGTTACTCTGAGGAATAGAGATACAACTAAGCAAGAAAGAGTTAAAATTGAAGAGTTAAAAGATAAATTAAAAACATTATTTTAATTTTTTATTATTTCTTTAATATTATTGTAATTTGATATTCTCATATTTAGAAACAGGTGTAAATGTATTATTTAGTCTTTTTTTCTCATAGTATCATTGCAAAATATAGTACTAATAATGCTCCCCACATTTGAAACTTCAAAGTCCATGTTGGTACAAATAATACAATTAGCATTGAACCAATAAATGCTATTGTAATTTCTTTTAGATTCTTTTGTTTTTCTTCTCTACAGCTCCTCTCATAAGAGAGCCTTACTGCTGGATATAAGTTTGCCATGTTTCACCCCCTATTGTTTTAAGGAAAACTGATAGCTTTTAATCTAAGATACCACATTCAATATCTTCGTAATGTTTATATTCTCTATTTATGTGTACTTTTACTTTAGAACCATCTTTTGTTTTAAACTCAAACTTGTCATTATTCCTATCTCTAGCTAGAGCAATTCTTTGTAAAATTTGTGAATCACTCAAATCTTCACTTTCCAACCAAAATAGATGTTTAAAAGCCATTTTATTTTCCTTGTGAGTGTAATAACAGGGTGTAGTGTCCATGTTAAAAGAAAATTAATGTAATTAAGATTGCACCACTTGATTTAAAGTCGAGTCTACTCACTATCCCTATAGTATTATATGTATATTCTAGTATATAATTCTTTCCCTTATATTTTATAAATGTTTTTTAAAGAAATTAATTATTAAGTAATTTTAAAATTAAACTAAAATATTATGGTTCTGTAGGTACTTCTTCAATAACTTCTTCCTCTTCAATTTCTACTTCTTCTCCTTCACACATGTTATCTTCATTATTTGGATTTGTACATGCACTTCCAATAAATTCATTATTTTCATCACAGAATTTTCTACATTTTAATCCTTGATCACAATCTATTGTTTCATCATCTGGTTCTGTTCCAATACAAATGCCTTCTCGAACTTTATTAATTCCTTTACATTTATCAAAACCATCATTCATATTTCCAAAACCATCTATTACATAACCATAACCAGGTGTATTTGGATCACCATTATCACTTTTAAAACATTCAGATAATGATTCATCATATTCTTGACACGAACCACTCCAAGAATTACACATCATCTCATATTGTACACAATCAATTTCAATAAAATCAATTTCATCTCCATTACAATAAACTTCACTAACTGTTTCTTGATTTTGGCAATAATCCCAATAACCTGTTTCTTGACCATATTGGTTTGTTTCTTTTGAAAAACCTTCAAGGAATGGATCTTGTGGATCGTCTTCAAAAAATTCTTTATCTTCACTAGTTTGATCATCACAATTAATTAAATTTTGATCAGGTGTAACACATAAACCATCATAACATACTTTGCCTTGCTCTTCACAATCCACAACATTTTTACCTAAACTATTGTCTTCATTACATGTATATTGTAACATGTATTGTGCTACTTCATTGTAAACCTCTTTTTGTCCATTGTATCCTGAATTGGGATTATTTAATAAGAATTGACCATATGAATTTGTAATACATATATCATAATTATAAGTTGCATCACCAAATTCATTTGTGAATATAACTGGATCCTCATCTGAATATTCTACATGAACACATTCAATTAAATCTAGATTAGGTTCTTGACAAATATCATTATAACATTTCATCTCATAATCAGCACAATCAATATAAATATCTTCATATTCATCTCCAACACAATAATATTCTTGTAATTCATATTCATCTTCACAATCATCCCACTTCTTTTTTTCAATTCCAAACTCATCAGTTTGTTCAGTATAACCATCAGTAAATGGATCATTACCATCTCCTTCTTCTTGTGGGGAATTACAAGAAACTAAATTAAAATCAGGAGTAACACATTCTCCTTCATAACAAACCCCACCTGTTTGTGCACAATCTGTTACCTCATATTCAATATCATTTCCATTACATGAAAAAGTAACTAAAGTGTTACTTTCTGGATCATCATCAAAATCATATACGTCTAAATTAGTTGTATCTTCATCATCATCAACACATGTTGTTTCTAACCATGTGTTAAGGCCAAATTCATTTGTGTATTGTACTTGTGTTCCTTCTTCAGTCATTACTTCTTCACAAAATTTAAGATTTTCATCAGGGGTTGTACATCTTCCATTATAGCAAGTCATACCTTCTAAACCACAATCATATGGTTCCGTCATGTGTAATTCTTCATCAACACAAAAATATTCAATTAATAAATTATTACCAGGTATACATGTATCTACATTTTTATCTTTGACTCCATGCATACTTACTGATTCAACTTTTCCTTTATTATAATAATCTAATCCTTCATCCCATACTTCATCACATACCATTAAATCTGGGTTAGGATAAACACATGCACCTTCAACACATAATGATGCTCCAAATTCATTTTCATCTTGTGTACAATCATAACTTATTTGGTCAGGTACCCCTTCACCATTACAATAATCTTCAAAAACTTCATGCCTATCAAATGAACAACCATCACCATAATAATCTGTTTCACCTGTGAATTTATGAAATTCTAAAGTACCATAAACAAATGGATCATTTTCAGGTTGATTGTCTTGGCAAGTATTTTGTTCATCAACTTCTACGCATGCTCCATCTTGACATAATGCATTCATATAAACACAATTATAATGACTAGAATCTGCTAATTGTTCATCTTCGCAATAATAATCATTAACTTTCTCATTATTATTATAACATTCATCTTGTAAAACAAAATCTTCTCCATCTATGGATGTGTAAAGAACTTCTCCATAAGTCCATGGGTCTGAATCTCCCTCTAAATCTTGACAACTTAATTGATTATTATCAATAGGAACACATGCACCATTTTCACATTTTGCATCTAGTATTGTACAATCTAATTCTTTTTTTAGAGCAGGGTATGGAAATAATCCATTATCTAATTTGTAAATTGGATTTAGGCAATAATATTCTGTTAAAACAGCTTGATTAGGATAACCATAATATTTATCACATATATCGCTTTTATAATCCATTTCTTGGTTGTATAAAAATGTAGTAGTTCCAGCTTGCCACCAATTTTTTCCATTATCACTATCATAACACCATGCACTACAAATATTATCTTCTTCAAGATTATTAGGTTCATAATAATAATTATCTCCTGAGTAAATTTGCTGAGCTTTTAGATTATTTGTTTCATCTGCTTCGTTTATTTCATTATCTGGGTCAACACTAAACATAACATTATCTATAGAATCTAATGTTGTAAACTTGAAAATATGTGTTTTTGGTGGGTTTTTTATTAAATCACATTCAAATGGTTCTAACCCGTCTATTGGATCATATTCAAAAACAGATATTTCCCCATTTGCTTGTAGACTGATTTCAATTTCTTCTTCAACAGTACTTTCTCCAATGTTACAAACTTCAAAAACATAAAAGTTTACACAATATTCACTAACAGCATTTTCATTTATAATTCCTATTATTAAATCAGGTGGTGGTGTTTCAATATTACACTCTTCATCACAACCATCACCTTCTATTAAATTACCATCATCACATTCTTCTTCTAATAATTCTTGAATAATTGCATCTCCACAATATTCTTCAACTTCACATTCTTCACTACAACCATCACCATTATCTAAATTACCATCATCACATTCTTCATTATTTTCTAAAATATCATTACCACATTCTTCAACTATTATTGGTTCTTCAATAACTTCAATACATGCCCCATTTATACAAGTAAAATCTTCACCAAATTTTTCTTGACAATTAACTACTCTAAATGTTGGAACTTCTTTAACAGGATCACATTCAGCTTCATACAAAAATTGTTGATTTTCTGTTTTACATTTATCAATTATTTTATGGCAACCCTGGCTTAGTATGTTATATTCTGTTGGTGGTTGTTCTGGTCCTGTAGGAAATACAGAATAATCTGGACTAATATCATACATAGAATAATAATATACATTAGAGCTTTGTTTAAATGGATTTTCTCCATTATTTTTATCAATATCAGCACAATAAACATATTCTATTTTTTCTAAATCTGGTTGAAAATTATATTTATATCCAATAGCATCTTCAGCTTCTTGACAATAAGAAGCTTCTTCCATTTTTTCTCTTGCTGTTCTTAATAAATCTATAACTCCATAATCTGATGCCCTTATGTTTTTTATTGCTCTTAATTCTTTCTGTAATTTATCTTGGGTAATACTTAGTCTTTCGTAAGTGTTGTCTTCAAATCTTTCAGGATTCATTGCCCCTTTGTAAACATCTCTTACTTTTCCAGTAAGATCAGTTTTATCAGCAATTAAATCAAATACTAAAATTAAACTAACTAGAACTATAAGAATCAGGAATAAAGAAGTAATAAATTTTATATTTTCAGATTTATTCTTTTTTCTCATTTAATCCCCTTTTTTATACTCCTATACACAATATTATAATTTATATATTTACTTATTTATAAGCATTTTGATAAACTATTTAAATAAACAACTTATTCGGATTAGCACCATGAAAATTAATGAATTACAAGTAAGACAAGGAAACGTAGAATTAGTTGGAAAAATCAAAGACAAGGGTGAAGCTAGAGAATTTGAAAAGTTTGGTAAAACTGGAAAAGTTTGCAATGCTGTACTTGTTGATGATACAGGAGAAGTTAAAGTTACACTTTGGAATGAACAAGCTGATCAGGTTAATGAAGGGGATACTGTTAAGATTAGCAATGGTTGGGTTGGAGAATATCAAGGAGAAAAACAACTTTCAACTGGTAAGTTTGGTAAGTTAGAAGTAGTTGAAGCAGGAAGTGGAGAAACACCTGCTGCTGAACCTAGTGCTGAAGCACCTGCTGAACCTGAACAACCAGCTGCTCCTACTGAACCAGAAGTTAAAGAAGAATTTATAGAGTAATTTTAACAAAAGCTTTTGAATTTTATTCAAAACTTTCCTATATAAATATAATGATGTTTTGAAGTAAATTTCAAACTGTTACCATATTAAAATATAGTAACATTTATAAACAAACTTAGGCATCATCCTATTTTATAAGGGGCTGTAGCTCAATCTGGGAGAGCACTAGGTTGCTTTTTAGCAAAGTGAAACTGAAGTTCCAGATAGGCATAATAGATCTTATGAGGCTTATGCCAATGATTATCGGAGATCTAGGTGTTCGGGGTTCAAATCCCCGCAGCCCCATTTTTCTTTTTGATTATAATCATTATCTTTCTATTTTTAATTTTTACTTATAATCTTTACACTTTTTTTATGAAAATAATGACTTGTCCACTGGCTTAGAGCTCTTGTATGTGTTGAATTCTTTAATATTAGCTGTTTTGAGCGTTAGCACTAGACATGGTGGTGTGAGGTATATAAAGGGGTTTTGGTATAGTAAAGTGTAGACCAAATATGGTTGTTGGAGGTGCTAAAATGGCATATAATACACACTTAGGATGTTCAGACATCACACATGAAACAATTGAAACAATGTTCATGAATCAAATCATGAAATTATCAACAGCAACAAACAAATGGGGGTGTCTATAATGTTAAGTTTTTACGAATTCATAAATCGGAATGAATTAAAGGAAATCAGAAAAATAAAAATGTATGTTAAAAAACAAAATGCAATTGATGAAAATGGTCCATTTGAAGTATTATCATTCAATGCAGAAGAAGCTTATGCTTAAATAAGGTGATAAAAATGATATCAAAAATAAAAAATATGTTTACACAAGATCATTATGTTGGTTGGGATACTTATTCCTCACATATTAAAGAAGTCGATGATTTGTTATGGAGACAACAAGTTAGAAGAAAATCACTAAATAATGTATCAGTTGAAATAGCTTGATAAATCAACTATTTTAACGATTCAGCTTATTCAGTGTTTTCGTGTTAAAGTTCTTAAGCCTTTAAACCATCTATCATCTCTACCCATGGTGTGCAGCAATTGCTGCCACCCTCTTTCTTTGGGATTTTTATAATCTTATTGAAAAAATAATTAATTTAA
>JABHXF010000030.1 GCA_018657385.1 Candidatus Woesearchaeota archaeon
AGTTAATGAATTAATTAAGTCAGACTTTTTAATTGTAAAGAAAAGTTTGCATGGAAATAATGTTGCTTTAAATCCAGTTAAAAAGTATTATATTGATAAAATAATAGAGGCTATTTAATAACTCTTAGAAGCTACAAATAGAAAGATTTATATATTAGGAGGTGTTTATTATGTATATGGACAATGAACAATCATTATTCCTAAAAGTCTTTGGAAGTAATCCGAAGCTAAAGGTTATGGATTTCCTTATTGTATCAATTGATTTAGATTATTCTATGAAGGAAATTGCAGAGAAATCAGGGGTTGGTTATTCTACATTAAAACTATTTTGGAAAGACATGGTAAAAAATAGGATTGTGATGCCTACAAGAACAATAGGAAATGCTAAATTGTTTAAAGTGAATGTAAATAATCTTGTTGTTAAAGAATTCCATGAATTCTATTGGAAAATTACAAAATTGATTGCTAAACAGAAGAAATCTAAGAAAATTCTTTTAGCATAAGATGTTACCATTACTTTTTATCTTAAAAACAGAATATTTAAATAAATGTAATGGTATTCTTAATGACATGAGAATAATAAAACGAAAGAATTACTATTATTTGCAGCACACATATCGAAAAGACAAGAAAGTAGTATGTAAGGAATTGTATTTAGGTAAAAGTATTCCTAAAGATATTGATGAAATTAAAGAAAAGTTGTTAAGAAAAACTCAAGGTAGAGAATTATTTCAGAAATTTGACAAAATTAAGAAAAATTATCAAAAACAATGGAAAAAGTATCCTAAGTCAATAAAAGAAAAGATAAAAAAGCAATTAATTGTTGATTTTACTTATAATTCCAATGCAATAGAAGGTTCAACAATAACAAAGGATGAAACTGAAGAGATTATTGAAAGAAAAATAGCTCCAAATAAACCATTAAATGATATTCAAGAAACAATAAACCATGCAAAAGTATTTGAAAAGATTTTAGATGATTGTTATAATGATATTTCTTTAAAACTAGTTAGAGATTGGCATTTGGAGATCTTTAAACAGTCTAAACCAGACATTGCTGGAGAAATAAGAGAATATCTTGTAAGAGTTGGAGATTATGTTTGTCCAGATTGGCAAGATTTACCAAAATTGCTTAGAGAGTTTTTTGTTTGGTACAATAAGAATAAAAAAATGCATCCAATTGAATTAGCTGCAAAAGCACATTATAAATTTGTAAGAATTCATCCATTTGGAGATGGAAATGGTAGAATATCTAGGTTAATTATGAATTTTATCTTGCACAAACATGGTTTTCCTGTCTTGGTTATTGAATACAAAAAAAGAATATCTTATTACAAAGCTTTGAGAAAAGCTGATAAAAAAACAGAATATGAATTTCTGAAATATTTTTATAGGAGGTATCTTAGTTATTGTAAGAAGTATGTTTAATATTTTCCTTTAACTTGTTCCATTAATGTTTTTGCATGAGCTACTGCATTAGCAAATTCTTGTTTTTCTTTGTCACTTAGTTCAATTTCTAAGATTTTTTCTACGCCGTCTTTACCTAGAATAATAGGAACGCCAACGTACAAGTTTTCATACCCATATTCTCCTGAAATCCAAGCAGGAGCTGATAATGTTTTCTTTTCATCTTTTACAATTGCTTCGACCATTTCTGCAATTGATCTTCCTGGTGCAACCCATGCACTTGTTTTTAATAAAGGTAAGAATTCTGCACCTGCATTTCTAGTTCTTTCGATAATTTCATTAAGTTTTTCTTCTGATAATAATTCAGTTACTTTTTGTCCATTGACTTTTGCTGTTGAAGCAACTGGAACCATATGTTCTCCGTGAAAACCAATAGTCATTGCACCAACTTTATCAACAGGTGTGTTTAATTCCTGTGCTAAGAAAGCTCTTAGTCTTGCAGAATCTAAACAACCAGCCATTCCTAATACTTTACTTTTTGGAAAGTTAGAAACTTCTGCTGCAATATAAGTCATTGAATCAACTGGATTAGTTACAACTATAATTATTGTATTTGGTGAGTG
>JABHXF010000031.1 GCA_018657385.1 Candidatus Woesearchaeota archaeon
ATATTCATTCTTCCATTAAATGGGTCATAACCATGTGCTCTTGATTCTGCATCAACAAATGCAACAGGTTCAATAGGTATTGAATCAACAACTTGATTTAACATTCCTTCTACTAATGACCAATCCATTGTAATAGCAGCAACACAAAATTTATTTACTAATTGATCACTTGATAACCCAAATTTATTTTTAATAATACCACCATAACGTTTTGACAAGCTACCTGAAATTTGTTTTGAATTAGTTTTAATATCACTAACACCCTCTCTTCCACCTAAACCGCCAGCTATGCCCATGTCGTCGCTACCAGTTCCAAATAATGCTTTTAGAATTAGTTCAGTAAATAAATCACAAATAAATTGTGCTAATAATCTTTCACAAAAACCACCTCTTACTTCTCCAATTAAAGCTTGTTGTAAACATTTCTTAGCTCCTTCCATTATTTTAATAAAATTGTCTAGATGAGATTTAATTCCTGGCAAACAAGCACATCTTGTGCTTGCCCATAATCCTGATGGTGGATTAATATCAGCTGTTCCAAAACATTTGGTATTATCAAAGTTTGGACAATTTTCAGAATAACAACCAAAGAAACTATTATCTGGTTTTCCTAACTCACCAATTCCACTACCTGGTTTTCTACTATCACAAAAATAATCAGGACTAACTATTTTTCTTGAACCTGATAAACCACTAAGTTCTTCTTCCCCATATTTTTTTACTCTAATTAATGTTTGATCTGTTAAATCACATTCAGCAGCTTTTTGATCTAATTCACTTAATCTAATATTTACAATTGGTGTTCCTTCTGCATCTTGAATAATACTCCTACTTGCTCTTTTATCAACAACTTGTCTATTTTTAACGTCGACATACTCAAAAGTATAAGTTTCTTCAGTCATTGGATTTGTTGATTGATAAACTCTTGCACCTGGCTGTAAATTTTTATAATAATTTTTTTTATTTTTTGATGCCCATGAACTAACATCAGCTTGTTTAGCTTCTCCTGTTGTTATTTGTTGTCCTGGGTTTTCTCCATTATACCAGTCTACAAATTCACCTTTAGTTTGTGTGTTAATTCCTTCTCGTTTGTTCCACTCATCTTTACCAATAACATCTTCACCATCCATATAACCAGAATCTGTCCATTCATTAGTTTCACATTTCGGAGGAGCAGAAGGACATAATATTCTATCACACAACCAATAAGTTGTTTCCATTTCTTGTTCTGTTGGTGTACATGTCCCAGGTTGTTTAGCAACTGAACCACCAAACGCACCACTTAAATAATTATAAGCAACCATTGCAACACAACCTAAAGTAACGTAAGTTGCAGCATCTTTAACAAAATCTCTAATCTTTGTTGAAACTTTTATTGTTTTTTCTAATGCTTCTATTGTTTTATTAATTGTTTCTGGTGTTAAAAATTTAGTATAATCTAATGGTTTTTGTATACTATAACTTAATACAGGATAAACATCACATGATGCAGAACCAGTTGCTTGATAACCACCACCTTGACCAAAATAACTACCTGTGTAACTTCCCCCATAATGACCTGCACCCTCTGCTCTATAACTTATTCTTGCCTTTAAGAAAACATTTAATTGGTCAGGAAGATTGTCAATTAAACCTGTGTATTTATTTACTGTAACAGGAAGATAAACATAAATCTTTCTTGTTGCTGGATCTAATTGAGAAAACTTAGGCATTCTTACAGTTATCATATCTGTTCCATCTTCTTGATCTAAGACTTCTCCTGTATTTCCTAAAATACTTTCATGTATGGAACCAATATCTTTATGAACATTAACTCTAATATTAGTAGGATTACCTGGTCCAATATATTCTATAGGAATAAAAGCACTTCCCTCTAATACAGTATCTGTAAAGTCTTTAGTATAAATATTAAATGGATAAGTTTGAATTTCTCCAATATTAACTTGCCAGTCTGGACAACCAGGTTTATAATTAATATTCACTTGCTTAAATCCAACATTTCCTGCTTCATCTTTAACTAAAAATTCTATTCTGTTTCTTCCTGTAACTTTTAATCCTGAGCTCATATACAAAGGCACACGCACAGTAAATTTACCATCTTCTCCTGATTTAACTTCCATTGTGTTGCCTAATATCCACCCTACAGGGTCTATGTTAGAGCTAATTAGCTTACCTGGAACTCTATGTTTTTTACCAATATACATTGAACACTCTCCAAAGTTTCTTGTCCATTCAAGATCTTCACAACCACTAAATTCTCCAAAATTAGTAACATATATTTTTGAGTTTGGATCTGTCTCTGCTTCAATTGTTAATATCTTAAAATGAGTTTCAGGTTTTAATTGTGTTAATAGATTTACTTTAGGAGCTATTTTATCAACTGAAATAAGATGTTCAACTAATTGTGTATTTCCAGCTTTATCCTTTGCATATACAGCAATTGTTTGGTTTTTATTAGCTAAGCTAACCATTGTAGCAAATGTTCCATTTACTCCAACTGTTAAATGTGCTTTAGATTGATTATTAACTTCAATATCAACTACAGTTCCAGGTTCTGCAACTCCAGAAATATTTAATTGTTGTTCATTTGTAAAATCAGGAAGCTCGTTTAATTGTAAAGTAGGATTATTAATATCAACAATTGTTTCAATAACAGCTGAATCTTTTTTCATATCAGGATCCCATGCAACAACAGTAATAATATTCTTTCCAATAATGTCGTCTTGTTTTGCTCCAAAGTTTAATAAAATTTCTTCACTAAATGTAGTAGAATTAACAATTTTCTGAACTTTTGCCATTTGATCTTCATTTATGAAAATATATAATTTAGATCCATATTTAGTTGTTCCTGTTATGTTAACCTTTGTTTCTGTTAAATATTCAGGAAGCTTATCAACATGTAAAAAGTTGCCTTCTTCAGCATCTTCTGTTGAAAATTGGCTAATTTCAGATTCATGCTGTCCACATTTGATTTTATAGAAATAACTAAAACCAGGAAGTAAATTATCTAAAATTATCTCATGTTCATTTGATTCTTCATTTTCATTTTTATTACTTGAAAAACCATCATCTATTCCATAGAATAAATCACATTTTATTTCTTGATTAGTTTTCCATGTAATTGTTGCTTTTTGTTTTCCTTCTATCTCAACATTTATATCAATAAAAGTTAATATATCATCAGAACTTAATGTTGAAAAACTTTTAGTAGGAGACTCAACCAATGAAACAACTAAACCATTTAATTCTTTTTCTCCAGAAATTGCTTTATAATTATAAGTTGTAGATTCTTCTAAATTTTCTAATTTGATTGAATGGTCTGTAACTTCTTCTTCATCAACAGCCACTAAATCAAGAGTACCATCTGAATCATATAATACTTTACTAGATGTTGCAATATCTGTTTTCCAGATTATTGTTGCAGTATTTTTTGTAATATATAATGTTTGAAGAAAAGTAATTTCAGGAACTTTTTGTTCTGTTTTAAATTCAATTTCATCACTTAATAAACCTTCTCTGTTAAGTACATCAACACCAGCTATTTTTGCTTTGTAACTAGTACCTGCTTTTAGTCCTATAATTTCAATTTGAGAACCAACAGGTGTTGCATTTAAAACAAAATCTCCTATCTTATTCCCTTCAGCGTTTAATTCTACAATATATACATTATAAGATTTAGCACTTTGAGATTGCCAATCAAGTTTTGCAGTTGTTGATGTTGTTTTAGTTAATGTTAATGATGTAATCTTGTCTAATATGGTTGTAAAATCTTTCCATCCTGTTAATTTTGCAGATACCACACCATCACTAGACTCAACAGTATAATAATATTTTTCTCCATAACTTAAATCATCAATAGAAACACTATGATCTTGCTTATATTCTCCTGTTTCTGGAATTGTAAAAATATTTTCAGTATTTTTTCCATATCTGACAACACCAGAAGCTAATTCATCAGTTTCCCAGTTAATTGTAACATCATTTCCTTCTACATTTACATTAATTGAATCAGGATTAATACTTAGAGCAAATGAAACAGGCATACATATTATTAGAGATATAACTAGATAAACAAGCAATTTTGTTAGTGTTTTTGTAGTTGACATTGTTTTCTTGAATGGTTATAATTGGTTATTCGTTTTTCGTTATTCGTTTTTCGTACGAAGACCGAACAACGAAGACCGAAAATCCATTTTTCACCTTCCTAACTTTCCCTCACATAAATCATCTTAGGCATATGTTCTTGTGATTTTTCTTGTAATTCAGCATATAGTTTTTGCCATTCTTCTCCTGAATCAGGAAGTGTTGGCATATCTTTTTTAGCAACATAAAAAATAATTTTATTATTAGTAACAGCTTGACTATAACTTAATGTCCAGTTATATGATGCTCCTCCCCAAACTTGTTCATCATCTATTAATTTAATATCAAGTTGGTAAGTAATGCCATCATCAACAATTAATGAAAGTTTTTTGAATGGTGAGTCTTCTTCTGTTTCTAATTCTGCTTCTACTTGTGTTTCTTCATCATTTGTAAATATTGTTCCTTCTAATTCTTCATCTTCATCTAAAGGATAATATATAGTTTCTTCATAAGAATTCTCAGGACTATTAATCATTAATAATATTCCCTCTTCTTCTTTTAATGGCCTTTCTGTGATAATATTATTATGATCTTCAACTACTACAAATTCATATTCAAAATCTTTTAATGGCTTTAATTCCATATTAACAGTAGTTATAAGACCAGCTTCTGCATCTTCTTCATTAATAGTAATTTTTTCTCTTGCTGTTAGATAACCTTCTTTTTCAGCAATAATATAACCATTATGACAATAAGGATATAGTGCACTTAGCATTGGTTCTTCTCCTAAATATAACCCATCAATCTTTGGAATAGAAGTTTTACCCATATCACATCTGAACTTAACACAATGGAATTTAATATCAACATCATCTAAAACTCCTTCTGGGAATCCCAATGTTTTATCAATTGCATAAACATCTAATCTTGCTTTTCTTTTTTTCTCTATAGATGGCTGTACAACAATGTTTCCTGCCATATCTACTTTGTAAATAGAAACTTCAACATCATTTCTACAATAATCTTCACTTCTTGTTCTGTCTACTTCTTCTGGCCATGTTGGAACTTCTCCAAATCTATTTGGTTCATCCCTTTTCATAAGTACAGGTGTTGCAAAGTAAAAGATTTCTTCAGGATTATCATTTGCAACTAATTGAAACATAATTGGGAATTCTACACTGTATTTATGATGATAAATTTTAAAACAATTAAATAAAAATCTAGAAATTGCATATTCAATTGGCTTAACAACCCCACTATCTTTTGGTGTTACATCCATATGTAGAGGCCATTGTGGATTATATATTGTGTTTACTTTTATGTTTGAATAATCTCCAATACCTAAATCAACTTTATAGAGTTTATCATAATAATCAATTCCAGTTTCTTCATAGTTGGTATTTTCAAATGTTAGAAATTTGATATTATGCATTATTAATGATTGTAAATATTTTTCAAGATCAATTATTTCCCAGATTCTTGGTTCACATGTTATTTCTAAGCCTTCATGAGGCATATAATCAGAACTTGCAATCATATCAAACACATATCCTTCTAAGAATCCATCTTTATTTTCTATTCTCATGATTTGTTTAGCAAGTTCATACATTTCTCTTAATTCTGTATCTTTTGTTATAGAAATTTTAGGGAAATTATAAACTTTAGGTCCTTGTGCGGATTTAAATTTAATAGGTATATTAACATTTACTGTCACATCACGTTTATTTATAGAAACATCAACTTTTAATGAACTAATATTTTCAGGATTCATAATGTTTAAATCATGTTCAACACTTTCAAAATTATTTAGACATCCAACTAGATTTTCATTAATATAACGTTCCATATCTAATTCCATGTCATTAATTAGAGGATATCTATCTTGATAATTATAGAACCAGTAAGGAACTTTTAGTCCGAGATTAATGTATGCTTCAGGATCTTTTGAGATTTTATCTGGTAAATATATATACCCTCCTTGAGTTCTTAGAAAAAACAAACCATCATCTGTTACTTGTTCAACACATTCTTGTGCATAACTTGTTGCAGGAACTAATGATGAAGGAACAAATTGTCCAGTATATGTATAGTTACGCATTAAGACTAATAAACCTACCATTAACAAAAGTACAATACCAACTATGATAAATGGCGTTATCACACCCTTTTTTTTCATCAAAACTCCCCACTTTTTTTTAATATGCTTATTCTTTGATTACTCCTTTATATATGTTTCTATGTATTATATAATAAAATATACTTAATTAATAGTTAATTAAATTATTAATTTACTATTTAAGAATAGGAATGAGTTTTTTTAATTATTCATAAATCCAACAACATGGCCGGGCGAGGCGAAGCCGAGTAGGACTTTAGTCCGTCCGTGCCGTTGTTGTTGTTGGATTTATTGTTAACATAATAAAAAGAAAAGTATAATAAAAATTAAAATAACAACAAAAAGAGCCTGCCGGCCTGTTAAAAGAAAAAAAACATTTATATATACTAAAATCTTCTAAATTATATGGGGGTAAATAGCTTAAAATGTCTAAGAAAAAAGAAGATGCTTTAGTTGTTTTTGAAGGAAGGAATATACGAAGGACTTGGTTTAATGAGGAATGGTGGTTTGTAGCAGTCGACATAGTCCAAGCTTTAACTGATTCTAAAGATCCAAAAGGTTATCTAAAAGATATGAGAAGACGTGATGAAGGATTTTCACAAGGGTGGGGGCAAATTGCCACCCCCCTTTCTATAGATACCCTAGGTGGTAAACAAAACTTAAACTGTGTATCTACTAAAGGAGCTTTTAGGTTAATCCAATCAATTCCATCAAAAAAAGCAGAGCCCTTCAAACTATGGTTAGCTCAAGTTGGTCATGAGAGAATTCAAGAGATAGAAAACCCTGAACTTGGTCAAGATAGAATTAAGGAGTATTATGAACTAAAAGGCTACCCTAAAGAATGGGTTGATAAAAGACTTCGTGGAATTGCAATTCGTCAAGAATTGACAGACGAATGGAAAGACAGAGATATTAAAACAGAAAAAGAATTTGCAATACTAACAAACGAAATATCAAAAGCAACATTTGGTAAAACAATTGGAGAATACAAAAAATTTAAACAATTACAAAAGAAAAACCAAAACTTAAGAGATCATATGACTGATTTTGAATTAATATTTACTATGTTAGGAGAAAAAACAACTACAGAAATTACAAAAGAACGTAATTCAAAAGGATTTAAAGAATGTAAATACTCTGCTAATGAAGGCGGACAAGCTGCAAATGAAGCAAGAGAAAGCGTTGAAAAACGTCTTGGAAAACCCATTATTTCCAAAGAAAATTATTTACCTAAACAAAAAGAGAAGAAAAAACTAAATACAAAAAAGTAAAGACCATCTTTTTGTTTGTCAATCAGCACTCTAAATATCCAGTATCTCCTTCTGTTGTAAAACCTTGGCCATTATTAAGATCAACACAATAAGGTTTTGTTTGATCTGTTTCATATTCAATTGTGCCATCATCAATTATTTTTACACAAGCTTGATTGAATCTGCAATTTTCATTATCTTCACAATCAAAAGTCATGTCATCTCCTGAATAATGTACAATATGTGTTCCTTTTGGCTTATTAATAATACCTTCATCTCTCCAGCCATTAAATTCTATCTTATTTGTAATTGTTTCTGTTGTATATTCTCCATCAAAATATTTTTTCCAACTAAATAAATCAGATGTTGAAGTAGATGATTTCAACCCTGCATCAAATGATTTAATACCAGTGCATGAATTTTGTAAATAAATGATGTAATGCATTTGTCCAATTAATTTAATTGAAAATGCATATCGATATAATGTTGGTGTTATTTCTTCTTTTTCCCCACCAATATCAACAACAAATAATTTTCTAGTCTTTTCTCCTTCATAATCTAAAACAAAGTTAGGCATTGCCACACTTCCTCCAGAAATAACTTCTGTTTCAGAATCATCTGTCCTATAATATTGTAGATTACAAACACTTGCTTGTAATGCTACTTCCATTCTTGATCCTAGCCATCCTTGAGTCCATTTCTCAAATAAAGTTCCAAACACTGATTCTACTCTTGACCTAAATTCAAAGTTCAGTCTGTCATAAACCTTGTCTACTAAAACAGCAGCATTTCTACAATCTTTAGTATCAAATTTACCTTCACATTTATCTAAGATTCTTTCTTGTTCATCATCTGGATCTTTATCTAATTTAAACTTTTTTCCAAGTTTATCTTTTCTTGAATGGTCAATTAAATACCAACCATCTTTCTGCTCAACAATCTCACAAGTTTTACATACAACTTTTTGTTTTTCTTGTTTATCATATCTTAAAATAGTATCTGAAAATAAGCCATCATCTCTAAAAAAGTATTGGTCAACTGGTTTGTCGTCTTGGTTTATGTGGATAATTAAATCTCCTTGAGCATCAAAGTTACCATAACCAGCAGAAATTACTGGTTGTTTTGTTTCTTGTTTTACTTTAATTTGTTTTTTCTTTGCTTCTTGTTGTTTCTTTAATTTTGCTTTTTCCTTTGCATCAAATGATTTAGCTAATGTTTCTTCTACTTCTTTTTTAGAAACTTGTTTACCAAAAATAGTTTCACCATTCCTATTATACATACATTTTCCATCAAGACATGATTGATGATCTAGAAAACCCAACATTTTTTCTGTTGTAACAACATCTGTTTTTCCACTTGGAAAAGTTCTTGTCCAAGTATTATCACCATTGGAAATTAATTTATAACCACCATCTGTTAATAATTCTGCACCTTTAATTTTACTTGCTTTTTTAATATAATCTTGTGCAGTTTGTTTTTCAGTTTTTGTATAACTTTGTTGTTTTTGTTTAGCTGATGATGTTGTTTTTTTCTGTGGTATGCTATTAACATCTGTAGGATCTGTTCCTGCCTTTACTTCATCTCCATCTGAAACACCATCCATGTCAGTATCTTCAATTAGTGGATCACTAAAAGATGTAAACTCATCTAAATCACTTAATCCATCTCCGTCGCTGTCTGCAAGTTCTGGATTAGTACCAAATTCTAATTCTTGTCTATCATCCAATCCATCTCCATCTATATCAGCATTATCTGGATCACTTCCAAATACTACTTCTTGACTATCAGTTAATCCATCTCCATCTGAATCTACATCATTTGATTTAATTGTTTCTTCTTTAGTTTCATGGTTTTTAATTTCAATGTCAAGATTTTTTATCATCCCATCTGTTAATATTTCAAATGGACCACTAACAAAATAAGGATTAGCTAATTTTTCTTGAGTAATCCATGCACCATTAGATCTAATATAGACTCTTTCCTCCCCATCAACCAAAGTAGTCATTGAATCTCCTTCTTTGTATTTTGGTGTTGATTTTTTCTTTTTTGGAACTGGATCAGGAGTATCATCTGTAGAACTATCTTCATCATCTGGTTTTGTGATAACTACATTATTATTACTACCTCCAATTGATACATCCTCTGGTTCAGAAATTACATGTTCTGATTCTGAATCTTGATAAACATCTTCAGGTTCAGAAACTACATCTTCTAGTTCTGGATCTTGATAAACATCATCTTGTGTAACTACATCATCAATTAATAGCTTCTCTCCAATATTTCCTTTTCCTACTGATAATATAGTTTCTATTGGTTTAGCTGATTCTTCTTTAATTTTCATAAGAAAGTCTGATTTTGACAAGTCAAGATTACCACTTTTATCTTTATAATTAGTCAATAACATAGATACTGAAAATATAGCTACAATTAGAAATACAATTACTAAATTCCTTCTAAAACCTCTTTTTGCATGACGCATTATCTAATTTATTAGTATATTTATATATAAAGTTTGCTGTTGTTAAAGAAATTTTATCCCTAATCTGAAAACACCATCATCAATAGTGGCAGTAGACGGACAAAGCTACACTTTGTCCTATGGGGGACTCCGAAGGAGCCAACCCTCCCCCCATCTACGCCATTAATGATGATGTTTTCTTATAGTTATAATTAGTTTATCTTTTTATCATCTAAAATTTAGTTTGTTTACATAGAAACATTTATAAATCCCCTATATTTACATCAGAAACATGAAAGGATTAATCACTAGTTTTAGACGTGGTAGAAAAACACAAACCATGAATCAGGTAATTATTCAGCCAGAAGGCTCTGAAAACTTAGAATCAGCTGAAAAAGTAGTTGGAAAAGATGTAGTCTTTACAACACTAGGTGGAAGAGAGCTAAAAGGCAAGATAAGAGCTACTCATGGCATAAAAGGCTGTGTAAGAGCTTTATTTGAGACAGGAATGCCTGGTCAAAGCATAGGCAAACCAGTAGAAATTAACTAGATTTCTTTAATTATTAGTGTGATTTAGTGTAATATATGGTTATATTGCAATATTTGCTTATTTTAGCTTAAAAAACCAAAAAGCTTTTGAAATTAGAATTTTAAAATTAAAAATTTCAAACCTTTACTATTTTGCTTCACAAAATAGAAAAGTTTATAAATAACCCTTAGTGTTACTACTATTTGAGGGAAACAAATAATGAGTGAATTACCAAGAAGATTTAAAAGTATAGATACCTTTCCCCTGGATATGGTTGAAGGTAAAAATGAGTCTAGAAAATTAGGTAAGGCTAGTGAAACTGTTTTCTTTAATGAAGATGGTAGTGTAAAAAGTATTTCTTATGATTTTGATAAATTAGTTCCTAAAGGTTTTCAATCAAGAGTATTATTTGATGCTAATGGAGATGTAATCCACCCAATTAAATCAACTGAAATAGAAGAAAAATTAAGAGTACTATCAACAGGAAAAATTTCAAGAAATATGGATTATGATTTTGAATTTGATGCTCACAAAGGAGAAGATGTTCATATTTATATGCCTCAAGGAAAAGAAATGTATGGTCTTGAACATTATATTATAAGAAGATTCCTAGATGAAGACAATATTAATCCAACATTAATCCATGGCCCAGGTGTTGATGTAACACATAGAGAATTTCTAGGAGCACTTGCATTTATGAAAGGAAATTATGGTGCTGATACAATAACATTACATCCTTTAAAAGGAGATTATGGAATTGTAAAAGAAAAACTAGAAGCATGTCATGATGATATTGCAAGATTAGGTGTTAAAATAGCATACGAAAATATGGATGCAAAAGATAGATGGCTTACGTTTCCTCAAGAAATTGTTCAAATGGACCTACCAAACATTGGTTTAACATTAGACACATCTCATCTTTCATCAGATACTGATTTAAGTGCTTTACTTGATCAAGTATTTGAAAAATTATTAGTAGTACACTTAAGTAATCAATCAGGGGGTAAAAAACATTTACCATATAATTCTGGTGAAATGAACTTGCCAGGATTTCTTTCAGCATTAAAATCAAATGGTTATAAAGGAAGTGTTGTTCTTGAATATAGAGATCAATATCAAGACCAAGTAAATGATGATATAAAAAGAGTACAAGATTTATTATCCTAGTTTTTATGTTTCAGCTGTTTGAGATTCATCTAACAAATTAATTACACCTAGATCATCATAAATCATTTTTCCATTTTTCTCTTGATCACCAACTGAATTTTTAGGGATTATAACAATATTAACTTCTCTATCTCTTCTCTTTGCAAGATTAATTTTATCTAAATCTTCTATTAAACTTAATAATCCAGTATCTGCAAGATATACATTATTATCACCAAGTACAATAGATCTTTCTATAGCTCCTTGAATCTTTACTTCTTGAGATAATAAATTCCAATAATCATCCTCAACAACAATAACTAAATCAAGATCTGAAATATGTTTTTTCCCATAGATTACTGCGTCAGTTGGTCTTTGATGATAATTTGACCATCCCCTAGTCAAACTACCCTCTACAATAAAACTCATATCAATATCCCTAAATCCTTTTTTTGCTGTTACAGAATAACCACTAGTTAAAAATTCTTTAATTTTTTCTATTAATACCGCATATTCTTTTTCAGAAATTTGTGGGCCAGGTTCTTCTATTAAATCTTCTAATTGTTCCTTATTTCTATCTAAAACTTTTATTAACTTAGTTAACTTTTTGTATAACTTTGGAGAAACATTAGCTTTAACATCATCTAAATCAAAATTTAAAGCTAATCTTACTTCTGCTTCTGATAAATCATTAGGATCTTGAGAAAGTAATTGTGATATTGTTTCTTTTAAACTTGTAGTAATCAATGGGTTTAATGCAACTGCAACAACATCTTTAACTTCTTCTCCAAAGTTTTCAGCATTAACTGGTATTCCTATACTACCACATTTAATAGAACCTAACAAACAATCAATATCCTTATTAACAAATATGTCTTTTAATGATTGTCTTAACATTTGTAAAAAAGTTTGTTTATCTTTATACACATTATATAGTTGTTGTATAAGTCTTGCAACTCTTTCTGCATCAATTGGCTTATAATCCCCATTAATATTTATTATAATCTGTTCGTTCCATCTATTTTCATTAACTATGATAACTCCTTCATTAACTCTTTTAGTAATTAATTGAATATCAAGTTCTTCTTCAGGATAAGAGATTATTGCATCATTAAGTTCTTGTTCATCTTCTTTTTGCTCAACAACTTCTTCTTCCTCTACAACTTCATTACCACCATAAGCTCTCATTAATTTTTGCATTATTGTAGTGTATTTGTTATTAATTTCATCTAAAGTTAAAGCTTCATTATCCCCATAATATAACAAAAAACTTTCATCAGCAAATCTTCCTTTTCTACCTATAATACCTTGATCATTAATGACATTTTCTAATGATTCTATGTCAGGGTATTCTTTAACAAGATCATCAAGAATGCCTTTATAAGCCATTATAGTATGTGCTCCATCACTATTATCATTAGTTTTTGCTTTTGGTTGTTTCTCAACAAGATCGATTTTCCCCCACATTGGATCAACATATAATCTATAATCATCTGATTCATATTCAATCCATACATGTCTCCCCATAAACTTTCTTTCAGGACTAAATTGATCAGGAGAAACTTGATCATACAATTCAACAATTTCTTTTGGTTGTTTTCTAACATCTCCTCTGCTTAGTTTAATGTTTTTTATTTTTGCAGTTTCAAGAAGTTTATATAATAATGCAGCTTTATGACGACAAACACCTAAACCTAACTCAATTATTTCTCCAATTCTTACTATCTGTCCACCTTTACCATTAGGTTCTAATCTATCTTGTAACCAATTAATTTCATTTTTACTACTAGATGCAGATTTTACTTTTTGATTGACAAAATTAAACAAAATAGATATTTTTTCTTGATCAGTTAATTTTTCACCTTTTTCTTCTCTTGCTTCCTCAACTTTTTTCATCCCATCTTCAATAAATGCATTGTATGTTGGATCAATCCTAGTATCAAATATTAACACTTCCCTTGCATCCCAGGCATAAGTATTTGGATATGCAAGACCATCTTTTATATTTTCAACTCCTTTTGGTCTTGAATAAATATCTTTTTGAGTAAATTGTGATGGTTCATATGAACTTAAATCTGAAAGTTTATCTTGACCTCTTATTTGTCCTTGGTATTGTAATTCAAGTAATTGATGTGTCCTATCTAATTGTTCTATTTCTATTTGGGGAATTTTAAACTTTTGTTTTACTGCATTTAATTTCGCTAAATGAATCATGTGATTCAAATCAACAATTGCCCCATGATATTGATGTTGTTCTCCACTATTAGATAAGGCATCATTAGATATAACATGCATTTTAATTAAATTAATTGTTTTTTGATCTAATCCCAATGGATATATTTCTAAGAATTTCTTTAAATCTTTTCTTGATAATTTTCCAAAGTCACTAATCTCAAATTCAACTTCATCAAAACCTAAAATTGCCTTAAAACTTCTTTTAAACCCTGGTTTGTTCTTAATTAAATCATGGTGATATAATAATGATTGTATCACATTCTTCTGGTAGAGATTTTCAGGTTGGTTTAATATTTCTACAATTACATTTAATGTTTTACTATCTATTTCAACTATTGGAACATCTGGTCTTAATTTTGTTTTTAGTATTTGTGTTTCTTGTTTTTTATCCTCTTCTTTTTCCTCTATAAATTCTGTTAATGATTTAGTCTTAATTAAACCATCTTCTTCTCTTAGTGGAGCAAGATCATCTTGTAATTGTGAAAGTCTTAATGCCATAAAAATGTTATCAATCTTTTCAAAATATAATGCATTTATACTAAGATCTGCTAATAATTTACTTAGTTGTTTATATCTCATTTTTGGATTAAGTAATTCTTTTGCAATCCTTTGCTTGACAGTAGGATATTCATCTAATATTTTAATAGTATCTTCTGCTAAATAAAATTCCATTAATTCTGCCATAGGGATTTCAGGTTTTATTACATCTGCCCCAACAGCTTTTGGACCAGGTTGTTGCCAAAAGATCTGTATTTTGTTATCAAATTCAGGAAGATTATCCTCATTAGTAAGAATTATTTCATCTTCTGCGTTAACTTCGACAGGTTCATCTATTCTTTCACCATTAACATATGTACCATAAGTACTCCCTAAGTCTGCTAATATTACTTTGCCATCTACTAATCTTATTATAGCATGTTCCCTAGATATTGCATTATTAGGTATAATAAGATCACTACCACTACTTCTACCAATATTAATTCCTTTTTCTAATTCTTCTAGAGATGTAACTTCCTCTACAGGTTCTGCATCTTCTTCAGTTGGTGTTTCTTTCTCTAATTCTGCAACTGGTATATCATCATCATCATTATTACCACTAAAATACATTGCAAGTCCAGCAGCTATTCCAACTGTTCCAACAATAGCTGCAACGGGTAATGCTATTGGAGAAGATAATGTTCCAACAACTACTGCGATTCCTACTTTAGCTCCAGTAACCACAGTTGCTAATGCACCTGTTGCTGTTGAAACTGCTGTTGATATTGCCCCTACACCACCTAATGTACTTGCAGCTGCAGTTGACGATGATAAAGCAACTGCTCCAGCTGCACCTGCTCCTAAGACAACAGCTGTTATTCCTCTTGTTGTTGATGATGGGCCAATAAAACCATTTGATTCACTTTCTTCATCTACATCAGTTGGTGTTTCTGTTTCACCTGCTTCTTTAATCAAATCTTGCCATTGTTGTGCAGTGTCCTTAAGGATTATGTTATCTTGATCCATTCCAGCAAATTTATGAGTTCCTGTTACTTCACCACCTAAATTTTGAAACATTGCACTGCTTCCTGATTCAACCATTGCATCAGCAGTTATAGTTGTAATTCCTTCTTTATGTGCATCTATCATTAATTGTTTTAATAACTTAGACCCTGCACCAAGTTTAAACCCACTTTCAATATGTCTATTTTGATAATCTTTAGCAACAGCCATTGAATAAACATATGATTCTTGATCAGATTTAGTAGCTACGAGATATCCAATTGGCTCGCCATCAAGCTCTGCAACATATGAAAAGGTATCTTCTTTATCAACTAAAGGTTGCCAATATGTTGCTTGTCCTAAACTTGGATTATCATAATATGCTGATTCTCTTACTTCTTGTAGTTGTGGTATGTCTTCTTCTTTTGCATGTCTAATAACTACTTGTGGTTGTGCTGTTGGTGTTTCTGATGCTTCTACTTCCTTAGTTAATTTATCTAGTTTCTTCAAAAGCCATGATTTAGTTGATTCATCAGCAAAAGCATAGTAGTAACTGCCAAACACCCTAGGTATTTCATAGACATAACCCTCATCAGGTTCATCATATACATCAATATGAGTGTCTAATAAAGTAAATCCATTATTAGGATCATAAAAAAAGTTTTCAGCACGAGCAAAATCAGGAAGAATTTTATTGTCACTTACATATTTGAATGTTTTAATTAATTGAATCCAATGTTCATCAGGTATTGATCTTATTTGGACATCAAGTTCTTGTTTATATTCCTTTTTTTCATCTTCTGTCATATCTCCCCAATCAAAAGAGCCAAGATCAAACTTACTCAAACTTTCACCATCTACAATTTCTGTTGCAATATATGGTAGCTTTGATTTGTCACCTTCAAAATGAGTTATATATTGTTGGAATCCATCAACACCTTTAGTTTTCAAAAATGCAGGCAACTGCTTTTCATAACCTAAATTACCCATTAATGTTTTGAACATACTTCTATAAAACTTAACAGCAACATCCCTATTTGAAGTAGGAATTTTAAATACAACACTTTCAATACCTATTCCTAAAACTTCAACACCAAACTCTTCAACAACATCTTGATATTTTTCTGGTGAATCTTGTTTATATGCATCAACTCTTTTAGAAGTAATTCTTTCATTTATTTTATCTGCAATTTGATCAGCAATTAGTTTTATCTCATCTTCATATGTTATTGGTTGTTCTTCATTAACAATTGTTGTTAAATCAATTATGTAAGGTTGTTTTAATGCTTGAACAAGTCTTTTCTTTGATTCTTCTGTTAATGTTTCTGTTTCACTTTTATCATTTAATGCTTGATCTAAAACATATACTGCATCTTCTTCATAAATCATTCCTTGAGGCATATGCATAATTTGGATTCTTGTTTCCCCAGTTTCTTTGTTAATCCATTCTAATTGAGTTTCCCATCTTTGTAATACACCTTTCTTATGTGTTGTTGCTGTTTTATAGTTCATTATTTGTGAGCCAGGCAATGTTGCACCTGTAATATATTTTGCACCTTGTTCAACAGCAATATCAATGGCTTGTTCCATTAATGATGTTCCTATTCCAGTACCTCTAACATTAGTACCTACTTCAATATCTGCAACATAATATGCATTATTGTGTGCTTTTTCAGTATAAATCTCTGGAAAAACACCAACTATTTCTTCTAACCCTCTAAGTTTATTGTCTTTTTCAAAAATATGATTAGGCATTAAAAGAGTATAACCAATAATTTCTCCCTCATTATTTTCTGATATTAATAAAATACTTTTCTCATCCTCTAAAATTAATTCAAGTGCATTATCTAAAAATGGAATTAAATATTCTTCACCATTTTCTGTTAGAAACGGTCTTAATCTTTCTAATATATTTTCATCAAAAGTTGTAATTCGTTTAGTTGTTTGTGTTGGTGGTCCTTTCTCCAACTCTGCAACTGGTGTTTCTTGTTCTCTTTCAACTGCTTTCTTACCAAACCATTTACCATTTCTTATTTTATTTTGTATTGCATATATTCCAACACCTGCTAATGCAACACCTGCTGCTGCTATTGCAACCCCTGGCATTGCTAAAGCTGCTAATATACCACCAACAGCTGCTGGTGATCTTAGGATTGATGAAGATCCAGTGGAACCAGGTGAATCATCAGTATCATCAAGTGCATCAATATCTTCAACAGCTTCAACTTCTTCTTCCTCAGCAACTTCCAACCCTTCAGTTTCTGTTTCAACAGCCCCTACTTCTTCTTCAAGAGCTAACACTTCACTTACAGATAACATAGGTGTTCCTTCTTCAATCTCCCCACCAATTACAACATTTCCCCCAACTGCTTTTGAATTAAGTATATCTAATTTAAGATTTAATAAATCATAAATTTCTTTATGTTCAATCTCAATAATTTTAGGATTTTCAGTGTATAGTTTTGCTAATTCTCTTTTGATATTTTGGATTGCATCTGAAACATCATTTAATTCAACATTATCTTTTGTTTCAATAGCTGTATCTAATCTTGCGTCAACCCAATCAATTGATTTTTTTAAACTTTCTAAATGTCCTTTTACATTTTCACTTTGATCAGCAATAGAAAATATACTCACAGGTTTACTATTTTCGACTGCAAAACTAGGTTCTGATAATAATCCTTCAACACAAATAACATTAACACATAAATCAATCAATCTTTGTTTTATTTTTGCTTCTAAATCAGGATTTATATCAGTTGCTCGAGATATAATTCTCCATAAATCTAATGGTTGCAGATTATTTGCATCAAATTCAGCAGGTATTTCAATTTTTAATCTTCCATCTGGACTATAAATAAACAAAGAACCCTCATTCACCATAAATGATATTGTTTCTTTTATTGGTCTATAAATTAAATTTTCATCAGGGAAATAATAGTTCATTTTGCCATCTATTACTTTTTCCACAGCTTCTTCAAGATCTTCTCCAGATACAAAAATAGGTTCTTTTGATAATTTGTGTACTTCTAAAACACGCAATGCTAATTTTTTAAGTGCATCTTTTCTAGATATGTCTTCTTCATGACTTAAGTCAATTATATCATATGAATCAATAAATACAGGTATTTTACCTTTCATAAGATTTAATCCTAAGGTCATCAAATTTTCATCTATTTGTGTTGTTGCTGTTGCTCCTAGAAGTTCAATACCAATTCTATCCTCAACTAATGTTAATTCAGCATACTTTCTTGGTTTAGGGGCTGTTGTATAAAGCATCATAACATTAACACCTAAAGATTTTCTTGCTTTGCTAGTATCAGTATTAGAAATACCTGATATACCTTTATCTGGTCTAGATTTAATATATTCAGCATGATCTCTTAATAAATCAGCAGTCCTAGTTATTTGATTTATATAACTTGATTTCCATTTATCAAATTCAGAAATATATACTTCTTCTATAATTTCATGATTATAGCCCCTAATTAAATTTATTTTTCGTTCTAATTTTTCTCCTTCCTTCCAAATAACATCTTCAGAAATAATTCCTCCAAGTTCTCTTCCTTCCCAATAATCCTCAGACTCAATATAAACATTCTCAATATCACTATAACTAAGAATTTGAGTTGGAGAAGTGATAAATCTATTTACAATATACCTTCTTAAAAATGGAACAAGGTCACTAGATTTCTCAATTCCTTCAATAAATCCATTAAAAGCTCTTCCTTTCATATATAATCCTGCAGGTTTTCTACCTGAAACAGAACTTCCAAGTATTGGTACTAACTCAGGTTTAATATGACCCATTTCATCACCATAATATTTTAATAATTCATAATAAATTGCCAATCTTTCATGTGGCTCCATTGATTGAAGTAGAACAAAAATACTATCATCTAAATTTCTCATCTCTTTTCCATCTAATACTCCATTTATTCTTTCAAGCTGTTTTTTTACATGAGGTGCCATGTTATCAACATAATCAACTGCCTCATCGACTTTAACATCAATTAAATCTGTATCAATAATAACTCCTTTTATTTTACCTTCACTTTCATCAGCTTGAATTTTAACAAGATTAGAACGTAATAACATTACATCAAATATGTTATAACCATAATCTGCATTTTTAAATATAAAAGGAGTAAAATATATTTGTGAAACATCTAATTCACTACCTTTTGAATAATAGGCACCAACATCTGTATCCCAAGTATGCTTAATATTATCTAACAAAATTATGTCTTCTTCAAATCTTGATTCATATGAACCTTTAATATAACCTTTTTCATTAAAACGACTTACAACTCTTTCATTTCCAACTTTAAAAGCTTGATTTTGTAAAATATCAAACATTTTAGTATATTTTTTATTTTTAGATAATTTAAAAACTAAACGATTCCAAGGAGTAATCTTTTTTTCTGTTTTTTCTTCAGAAACTGAATCCCCACCATCAATACTTGATTTAGATGTTGGAGTCATGTCTACACCAACCCAAACACCTCTTCCTTTGTCATAATATTTAAGGAATGAATGTCCCATTGAATATTTTGAAGAAGCTTTAATATCATAAGCAGTCATAGTTCCTTCAATTATATTTCCTGTTTCTGTTTCTTCATCTAATTTTGTAGAGAATTGACCATGTGCATAACCTGATGCCTGTAATGTAGGAATACCTAATCTTTGTAATATTACATATCCTACTGCATTAGCATCAAAACAATTAGCAAGTCCTGAACTTAAAGTTTTCTGGATATCATTTTCACCTTTACTTGACATTGTTTTAACCATTGAACGTAAGTTTGAACCATAAACAAAATATTTATCAAGCATTTCTTTTACAGAGCTTACTTTTTGTTCTACACTCATATCAGATTCTTGTATTTTTCTAATCTCATCTTCAAAAGGTTCTAAAATTACATTTTGCTCTATTAAATCAAGATCTAATTCAGGGGTTGATCTATAAAACTCTTGATCACTTCTTAAAATTTGTTCTACAACTGAGTTTTTTACATTAGGATCATAAACTAAAAATTCAATTTCTACACTTGAAAAAGTACCTGGCAGTTTTTTTGCATATAAATTACCATATTTGTCTGAAGCAAGTTCAATACCATCTGCAACCATTGGGATTAGTATATTACCATCTGTTTCAACAGGTTGTGGGATTTTTATAAATTTCTTTTCACTTAATCTAAATACTAATGGATTTAGATTCATAGTTATTGTAGGAAATACTTTATTAATTACTAAAAGTCTTAATGCTTCAGCATTATCAAATTGTAGCATAGATTTCTTTTTAGATAATGATGATAATGGTGTCAATGATGTTGGATCACTTTTGATATTAAAAGATCTATCACTTGAATCTAAATTACCATAAAAAGAAGTTGCAATTGGTGAACTAATTATGTTTGATACATCCCAAGCATAATGATTTTCTTTAGGTATTGAACCAGTTAATTTAGCTATATTTGGAGATAAAAATTTAAACATTTGTTGAATAGAATTTGGAGATTGTTTTAATTTAGAGCCTGATTTAGCAAAAAATGGAAGAATCATTTTGTATACTAATGGTAGTCCCATAGTTAATAACAATCTTGGAACTGAGAAATCAACAAATAAATCATAAATTAGTTTGCCAAATATAGTATGAGGCATAAATCTAAGTATTGATGTAATTGGTGATGGTAAAAACCTAAGCAAAGGTGCAATAAATTTACTACCAACAATCATAGCTCCAGTTATAGCAGCTAAAGTTACAACTGCATCATATACTGTATCTAACTTTGCAGTATTTACAAATGAATTTTTAATGTCAAAAGATTTTTCAATAATAGAATTAATACTTTCATGATTCTCTTGGTATAATGCATATGTACCAATACCAACTAAACTTAAGACACTACCAACTAGAATAATTCCAATTCCTATAACAACAGTAGGGACAGCAATATCAACTACTTTAGATAATAATGAACTAAAGAATCCTTTTTTCTTCTCTTCCTTTTTTTTCGTTAATTCTAATACATTTTTACTTTTAACAGATAATTCATCTGCAATACTTTCAGGATCAGGTGCTTTAAATCCTAAATAATCCCTTAATATATTATCAAATGCATCTTCTATATGATTTACCTTATCATCAACAGTTATAGGCATGTTAACTAAAAATTTAAATTCACTTACCATTACATGAAATGAAGGATTTGATTCAGGATCATTGGGTTTAGTTTTCTTACTAAATATAGACAATAGGGCATGCTTTGTGCTTTTTGTTATTCTTTTTAATAATGGGTCTCTATTCAATGAAGCTTGTTCAACCATAGCATAAGCAAGTTCAGGATATGATTCAAGTAATGTAATCAAATTCCTTATTTTATTTGAAAGTCTTGAAACCCTACCTGGGGTTGAAGTTTCTACCTCATATTCAAGCTGTTCTAATAAAAATTCATCTGAATACTTTAATAATTTAATATAATGATCAACTGCTTGTTGTGTTGTTTTAAATGTTAATCCTGGAGCTTCATCAAAATTAATTCCATGTTTAGCAGCTAATGTAGTTTCATCATTTTCCATTTCAAGAATTTGTTCATTGTCTAAATCTGAACCAGCAACCAAATTTATTTCAGGATCTGTTAATTCTCTATATGTTTTTCCAGCTACATCTGCATGTATTGATTTTAATGCATCAGCAATATTATCTGCATCAAGTTCTGTTAATTTTCTTTTTCTTAAAATAGATTTAATTTTTTTATTAAGATTGGTTTCTTTTACTTTTGGATCCAATAAAACATCAGAAATCTCAATCATTGCATTATTATCCCATAGTTGATTAGTAATCTCTTTTCCTAAAGTTGCACTAATCATATATGAAACAATAGTTGATGTTTGAACAGCAGCTGCACCTAATGATTTAGTTGTTGTATCAGTTTCAGTAACATCAACCTCTTGATCAACTCCTTCAGCTTCTTCAACACTTTCAGCTTCTTCAACACTTTCAGCTTCCTTAACACCTTCAGTTTCTTCAACAGCAACATTTTCATCAACGACAACTTCTGTTGGTTGTCCATCTGCTAATTCTCCAACAGGTGATGATTCATCACTAAGTTCAATTATATCATCCA
>JABHXF010000032.1 GCA_018657385.1 Candidatus Woesearchaeota archaeon
AATTTTTTAATTCCATTCTTATAATCACTTAATTTCTTAATATCTGCTACTGCTTCTTCTGGAAATTCAGATGTTCTCAAAAAAACATACTTATTTTCAAATCCTTCAACCCGACCTAGATTTAACTCTTCATAAAGCCATAATATGTATGTCGCTTTGATATCAACTGAAGCAAACTCATTAATAACTCCTCTATCTAATAATGAACTAGTTGAATGTTTAATAAAATCAGCATCATTTATAGCTTGTTCTTCTAGTAAGTCTTTTATTTCAGTTTTCAAACCATACATTTCCTTTTCTAAATCCTCATATTTATCAATCTGTGATTTAAGAAATAAATCTGGTGCCATACAACCATGACCTCTATGTTCATTTACAATATTAGCTAATTCTTTTCTATTTTTATCAAGATCAGGAGTTGTAAAATGTGAATAAGCTTGTGCAATAAATACAGGAGACATAAATAGACCAAATAATGCAATCCTACCAAAAGTAGTATATCTAAAATCATGAAACTTATCCATAAATGTTCTTTCTGTCATATTTAAAGATATTTTTCAATGCCATATATAAATATTACTATTTTCACTACTTTTCAGAGAAAACTTTATAAAGAGATATTAGGTTCGTTTATAAATGGGATTAGAAGCATTAGTTGAAATACAGGATTTTTTAATGAATAATTCATTAACTGCAGTATTAGATATAGGTGGGCATCTATTAACAGGTGCATTTCTTACACATAGGTATTTTCCAGAAGCTGAAAAATCTAAAAAAGCAGTTTTAACTTTTTGTTCAGGATTATTACCAGACTTTGATTATTTTACATTTGGATTAATCCCACATAAAACTACTACACATACAATTGCATTTGGAGCATGGATGACAACAAATGTATACAATGCAAATAGTGAAGATAGAGAAAATGAATCTCTCCTACCAACATTAAAAGAAAGAATAAAAAGTATTGCAACTTCAAGATGGGCAAAATTAACAGGTTATGGAATTGGAGCACATCTTTCATTAGATTTTATTTTTAGAGAAAGTACAGAATTAACAGTATTATATACTTGCGCAGCTGCAACTGCATTAACTACACAAATGATTTACAATCATAAAAAAGACAGGTATAAAAAAGTAGAAAAACCATACAAAATACAAGAGTGTATTGTTGAAAATAGCACAGGACAAAGATTTTGGGTTAATCAATATACACAAGCACATGAATTAATGAATAAAAATACTAATTTACCAGTGTGTAATATCCCTGATTATGTTTATGGAACAAATCAAGGTAGAGAATTAGTTAGAGCTTATCAAAAAAAGAATATCCCTAGAAAACCAAGTATTTGGAAAAGAATAGATGATTTCTTTCTGAAAGCATATGTTGGAATGCAAACTAAATTAATGGGAAGTAAATAAAATGCCAGACGTAGCCTTAATCATGACAAGGAATAAAGCAGACGTTGCAAAAACAACAGAAGTAGATCCAAATATAAGTCTTTATTACTTAAAAGGTGCTTTAGAAAGACAAGGCATAAGTACTGAAGTTATTAATCCATTTTCAACTAGTGAATATCAAATGGAAGATATTCTTTATAGAACAGTAGCTTCACAACCAAAAGCAATTGGGATAAGTGCACCATCTAGATGTGGAGAGGATGTATTTGAGCTTTCAGAGGCATTAAAAGAAAGATTAGATGTTCCAATTGTTGTAGGTGGGTATATTTCTATTTTAGGACGAGAAATCATACAAAATATACCTGATGTTGATGTATTGTTTAAAGGAGAAGGTGAAATAAGAGCACCAGAACTATTTAGAGCATTGATTGAAGGAACATCTTATGAACATATCCCTGGAATAATTTATAGAAAAGAATATTCATTATTTGATACTGGAAAAGCACCACAAGTTCCAAAAAAAGTGTTGGGAGAAGTTTTACCTGATTTTAGTTATTTAGGATTAATGGATGGAGATAAAACAGCTGAGATTTATTCTGCAAGAGGTTGTTATAATGCTTGCAGTTTTTGTGCAATCAGAGCAATGAATGGTAAAGGTGTAAGGGCAATGCCAAAAAAGTCTTTACAAAATCTAATTGAAAGCATAGCTCAACAATATCAACCAAAAGTATTACATTTTTCAGATGATAATTTCTTATTCAAAAGAAAAAGATTAGATGACATAAGAGAAGTAGTTATGAAATATGGTATGAAAGTTAAATTTCAAGCAAGAGCAGAAGATGTAATTAGATATTCAAAAGAAATTATCAGAAATAAAGATATTATTAATTTAGTAAGTATTGGAGTTGAATCATTTTCAGAATCTCAGTTAAGAAGATGGAAGAAAAATACCAGTGCATGGGAAAACATGCAAGCAATTAATATTCTTAGTGAACACAAAATACCAGTAAGACCATATTTTATGTTTGTTGATTCTGAAACAACTCATGAAGAATTAAAAGAAAATTTTAGAACATTTCTAAGATTACCTCTTTTTGATGGAAAAACACCATATCATGTTTTAGGCTTAACAAGAGATTTTAGGATGCCTCTAAATCCATTATCAGACAGATATGGATATGCTAATCTTCCAGATCACTTAATGAGGTTTTATAGATTAATAAGGGAAACTAATAGTAGATTAAAATTAGCTGAATCATATTTTGAAATTTTTGCTAAGGGTAATGATACAAATATAGAAGACCAAAAAGCATCAATTACTACTTTAATCAAATCATCTGTAGCCCTTTATCTTACAGCTATTTGGGGTGCACATCCTGAAATTGGCGTTGGTCATTGTGGTATTGAAGAACATGAAAAATTAAGAGATAATGTTATTGAATTTGAAAGAAAAATTGAGCAAGACAATATGAGTGATGTTGCTAAGTTTGCAATAACATTAGAAGAAAGA
>JABHXF010000033.1 GCA_018657385.1 Candidatus Woesearchaeota archaeon
ATACTCCATGCTTCAGCATGGGGATAGTTGGCGAGACAATTTAAAATTGGCAAATTTTGATTATTACTTAGAACTACTTCTTTCCTTATCTATCCACCACTACCAATAGAATCATAAATAATAAAGCTCATTGTTTCATTAAATTTACTTGTATATTTCCAGAATTTATATTCTTGGGCTTCATCCCATGAAACTGAATTATGTCCACTCATATCTCCAACAGAATTTCCACTCATTAATGCATTCATCTGGATTCTTCTTACAATATCTTTGATTTCTTTGAAAGTTACAACTTCTTGTCCCCATTCAAATTTTCTTTTCTTTTCTTCACCTTCATCTGGTTGGTAGGCTTTGTAAGCTTCTGTTGCATATTGTGCTTCTTTTAAATATTCACTAAGAAATCTTTTATATTGTTCAAGTTGTTTTTCATATTGTTCAAGATGTATTTTCTCAAATCCATCCATTCCAAGTGTAATTGCTTCAACTTGTTCATCTAATTCTTCTTTATGTTTTTCAGATTCATCAATTATTATTACAATACTCTTGTCTTTTTTTTCCTTCTTTGTTTTTATTTTTTTGACAAGCTCACTATCTTCTTTTGTTTTAGCCTTTCTGTTATTGGATTTTGTAGTTTTTAAGTGTGATTTATTTGGTATGTGATATTTTGGGTTAAGATTTAGTCCATTAACTAGGCTTAATACTATATTTAAATCAAAATTAACAATATTTGGTATATTTGTATTTGGTGTTACTATAACATCTGGTATTTTAATATCTATCCCCATGATTATTTAAAATGAAATGCCTGTTTAAATAGATTTGGGTTTTAGAAAATAGATGATTAAATAATAATAAAAAAGAAATAATAAAAAAGTATGTTTTTAGGTCCCTTCTTCCCAACTTGTTAGGTATTTTTTTTGCTCTTCTGTTAATTCATCAATAACAATACCCATTGCTTCTAATTGAAGACCTGCAATATGATCATCCATTTCTTCAGGTAAGAAGATTACTTCTGGCTTTAATTGTCCTCTATTCTTAACAAGATATTCACATGCCAATGCTTGACCACAGAAACTAGTTGACATAACTTCACTAGGATGTCCTTCTGCTGCAGCAAGATTAATTAATCTACCTTCTCCACATATAAATATCTTTTTTCCATTAAGAACATATTCGTCCATGAAAGGTCTGATTCTTCTTTCACTACTTGCAATTTCTTTTAATCCTTTAATATCAATTTCAATGTCAAAATGACCTGAGTTAGCAACAATTGCACCATTTTTCATTTCTTTCATGTGTTCTGTTCTAATTACATGTTTATTACCTGTAACCGTAAGGAATATATCTCCTTCTTTACATGCATCTTCCATTTTCATTACTCTAAAACCATCCATTCTTGCTTGTAATGCTGGGAAATTTGCAACTTCTGTTACAATTACATTTGCTCCATGTCCTCGTGCAGAATGAGCAAAGCCCTTTCCACAACTTCCATAACCTAAAACAACAACACTTTTACCAGCAAATAGTATATTAGTTGCCCTAATTATTCCATCCATAGTTGATTGAGCAGTTCCATAAACATTGTCTAATAAATGTTTAGTTTTATTATCATTAACTGCAACTACTGGATATTTTAATGCATTATCTCTTACCATTGATTTAAGTCTAATTATGCCTGTAGTTGTTTCTTCACATCCACCAATTAATTCAGGGATAAGTGAAGTATGATTTTTATGAATTTCACTAACTAAATCACACCCATCATCTATTGTGATATGTGGTTTAAAATTAATGATACTTGTTATATATCTATAATAATCTTCATTTGTTTCGCCTTTATAACCCCAAACTTTTACACCTTCTTCAGCTAGTGCAGCAGCGACGTCATCTTGAGTTGATAATGGATTACATCCAGTGATTGCAACATCTGCACCACCTGCTATTAATGTTTTTACAAGAACAGCTGTTTCTTTTGTAACATGGAGTGCCATTCCAATTCTGATTCCTTGCAATGGTTTTTCTAATTCAAATTTTTTTTTGATTTTTAATAATGCACCCATATTACTCTCTGCAAGTTCAATATTCATTTTACCTTGTTTTGCTAAGGTTATATCTTTAACTTCATAATTTTCTGTTGTATTCATGGTTATTTCCTCCAAATTTTGCAATTTTATAAAGATTTATTGTTATTTACTATTACTATTTAACAAATAATTGGCTAAATTTAATAATTTAAGTTAATTTATAATTGAAATAATTAATATGTTTATTAATTATTCGGTAATTAAATTCGTGTTTGTATACAGCAATAGTACCTCTGTTGTGTATTTATTATCTCCTATTAAGTTAAAACAAACCATTCAAAATACGCTTTTTAAATTTTATGAAACACCGAAACATTTAAATAGGGGTTTATTAATAATTTTATTAATATAATTTAATTAATTTTATTTTTAAGTTATAATCAATTTCCAAAAAAAAATGTTTAAAAAAAGAGGTGTAAAATATGTTAGGTAGAAAAATTCTATTAGGTTTAATTATATTATTATGTGTTGTTTTGACTACAACAATGGCTTTTGCAGCTAATGTTTATTTTGAGGCGTACGATGCTTTAGCTGAAAACAAAAACTATACTCTAGGGGAGGCAACATTCGGTGGTCAGCTTTCAGGAGAGAACACATTGATCTTATCTGCATACTTATGGGCAGATGGAGACCAAAACTTAAGTAGCCTGAATTTAACAATATATAACCTAGGAAGTTTTTCTAATGATACCTTAGCAAATCTTACTCAAACTAATAGTAGTGGGATATTTATTACATATGATAATGATACTAATACTAATACAGTTGATCCTATTGTTACCTTGTTGGGTGCTCCAACTTGGAACTCAACAAGTGATGGAATCAAATATCATATTAATTTTACATTTGATAATACCACTAATCCTATAAATCTTTCAAAATCAAAACCTGCTAGTCCTAACCTAGAAATCAGGTTTAATATTTCAGATACATTAGCAAATGTAGATAGTGCATTATTTGCTGTTGGATTTGATAGTGCAGCTACATTTGGAACTAGCGGAAATACATCTATTAATTTTAATAGTTCACTTAACTCATCATATGTTAAGATGGACACATATGCAGCAAACTTCTCAACAGCTTATACAAGAGATGCAGACAAGTCTGGTGGGGTAGATTCCTTGGTTGTTACTTTTAATGAACCAATTGATGATACTAATTTAGCAAATGGATGCTTTGGTGTTAATGGAACAAGTAGTACTGTATCAGTTGAAACAGGTGAAACAGCAAACGATTCAATTGTTTTCCTTAATTTTACAAATAATATCCAATTTACAAATGCAACACCTCAATATAATTATACAAATAATAATAGTTGTAATCTAACTGACTTTGCAGGTAATCCAATTGGAATACAAACAAATACAAGTGCAGATGGTGCGCTACCAGCTTTCATGTATGCTAGTACATATGATATAGATGGGGATGGTGCAGTTGACTATATTAACATAACATTGAGTGAAGCTTTAACAGTAGGTAATGTTTCATCATCAGCATTTACTGGTAATGTTAGTTTAGGTCAAGATACAACTCATGGTAAAAACACTTTTGAAATTGAAAGCGCTTCAATAATGAACTCTACAGTTAGATTAGTATTAAATGATAGTTATGCAATTGGTACTGGTGCAATTTTATTATCTTATTCTCCAGGTGACATAAATGATACATATGGTAATTTAACTTTAGCAAATGGTTCAATTAGGGTAGAAGATAATATGAGTGCAGTATTATTAACTGCAAAAACATATGATAGGGATTCAAATGGGAATTTGGATTCTATAGCATTAAATTATTCAGAAGGTATTGGTAAATATGTTTTTGGTACTGCAACAGCTGCTTTAAATTCTTCAGCTAATATAACTCTTAACCTTGTTGGTAGTGAAGCATTTACATATGATACAGACAATAATTATGATGGAGTAAATGACAGTGTTATTTATTTAAATTTTACAGGAGCGGATTATCTTACTGATGCAACTCCTTTAGTAAATGTGACTGTTAATACTACAACTTCTAACAATATTTATTTAACAGATTTAGCAGGTGTAAATGTTACTAACACAATTAATAATCAATCAGTTGACAGAGCTGGACCAGCATTTTTAGTTTCCACATCATATGACACTGATGGTGATGGTGCTCTTAATTATATTAACATAACAATGAGTGAGTTTTTAACAGCTGGAAATCATTCAACTGGTGTGTTTGATATTGCAAATGTTAGTATTGGTCAGGATACTACAAAAGGATTAGTAACATTAACTATAGGTAGTGTAGTTACTATAAATGATCAAATAAACATTGCCTTTGATGATACTGTTTTTGGAACAGGTGCAGTAACTTTATCTTATACTGGTACAACAGTTAATGATAGTAGTGGTAATACTAACACTGCTCCAGTAAATGCTACCATAACAACTGTTGATTCAGCGGCTGCTGTATTACTAAATGCATATACTCTTGATAGAAGCAGAAATGGTTATGTTGATGGTGTAAGATTAAACTTTTCAGAAGGTATTGGTAATAATACTTGGGGAACTGCAACAGCTGCATTAAATGCTTCAGCTAATATAAGTATTGGAATTGAAACATTAAGTTTTGATCCTGATGCAGATTATGATGGAGTAAATGATAGTGTTATTTATCTGAACTTTACAGGTACAACTTATTTATCAAATGAGACACCTGTAGTTAATATCTCTGTTAATAAAACAACAAACAATGTTTATTTAGCAGACCTTGCAGGTAATAATATTAGTTATTCCATAAATAATGCAACAATAGATAAAGCTGTACCATCAATTTGGATCAAACAAACTCTGGATTATACAAGATCTGGTTATGTTGAATCTATTAATATTACCTTTTCAGAGCAGATGAATGATTCAACATGTGATGCTGCAAACTTTTCAATAGAGGGAGTTTCAGATTATACATTAAGAACAATAACTGCAAATGACAACTATTTTCATTTAGTTATTTCAACAACTCTTGATACAAATGAAACATTAACTGCAAATTATACAATAGGTGGAACAGAGAATTGTCGTGACCTTGCACAAAATGTATTAGCAACAAATAATTCTGCTGTAAAAGCACCTGATATGGCATATCCACAGATTAGATATGCAGTTGCAAGTGATAATAGTAATCAAGTACAAGGAATTGATGAAGATGATACTCTTGTATTAAGTTTTAGTGAGCCAGTTAATCTTACAGGTGCATTGTCAGTTGTTCCTTCAACTGTTGGTCCTGTACTTAACAATAGTTTGATCTTTTTTACCAATACTCCATTGAAGATTTTTGATATTGCAAATGCATCTTTCAATGCACTAAATACATCATTGACTATTTATTTCAACTCAACAAGATCTACAATAGCAGATGGTGATGTCCTCTTTGGAAATATGAGTATTCAGGATTTGAATGGTAACCTTGGAATAGCTGATAATAAAACTAATGTAAGTATTACTGGTACTTTCTTTACTCAATCACCAAGTGGTACTAGTCCAGGTGGTGGTGGTCCAAGTGATGATCCAGAAGATCCAGAAGAAGTTGAAGAAGATACATCAAGTGATTTAGATGCATTATTAGCAAGTTGGGAAGCAGCAGGTACAGGTGATGAATCAACACCAACAACAAGTGGTGGATCATCTACTGATGATGATGAACAAGAACTTGGTGCAGAAGGAGCAGGAACTGAAGAAGGAGGAGAATCTGGAGCAGGAGCAGGAGATGTTACAGGTGAAGGAACTTCAGAAGAGAATTTAGTTGGAAAAGGAAGCTCTAAGTTAATGGCTGGTAAAACAAGCAAGATAATAGCAGTAATTGTAATTTTGTTATTGATTGTTGGTTTAGTAGCTTTACTGCAAAGCAAGAAATTTAAAACATTATAAATTTCTTTTTTTATTTTTTTATTCTTATTCTTTTAATTATTTTTGTATGTTTTTTAGAATATTTATTTTTAAATCCAACAACATGCTTGGATAAGAAAATAACAACATGGCCAGGCGAGCCATTAGGCGAGTAGGATATTTTACGAAGTAAAATGTCCGTCTGTGCCGTGGTTGTTGTTATTTTCGACATAATATAAATAAGAAAATAATCTTCAACAAAAAGAGCCTTCGGCCTGTTAAAAAAGTAACAAAGAAAAATAAAAAGAGAACATCTCCAACAAAAAGAGCCTGCCGGCTTGTTAAAAAAGTAACAAAGAAAATAAAAAGAGAACATCTTCAACAAAAAGAGCCTACGGCCTGTTAAAAAAGTAACAAAGAAAAATAAAAAGAGAACATCTCCAACAAAAAGAGCCTGCTGCCTGTTAAAAAAGTAACAAAGAAAAATAAAATAAATTAAAATTCTCTCATTTTTTCAAACTCTTGGAATCTTTTATTAATTTCTTCCATGTTAAGAGTTTTTTGTCTTTCTAATGAAAAATCTTCAGCATTAAAGGATGCAATAGTTGATCCATAAATAATGGCTTTTCTTAAATTTGGTTCTGATATATCATCTGTTTTAGCCAACCATCCAATTAAGCCGCCTGCAAAGCTATCTCCACAACCAGTTGGGTCTTTGAGAACTTCTAATGGATAACCAGGGGCACTAAAATGTGTTGTTTGTGTGAATAATAATGCACCGTGTTCGCCTTTTTTAATTATTACATATTTTGGTCCTAAATTTAAAGCTTTATTTCCTGCATCTAATAAATTAACAGTTTCAAATAATAGACGAGCTTCTCCATCATTAATTAAAAGTAAATCTACTTTTTTAATGACTTCTATAAGGTGCTCTTTTTTGCTCTCAATCCAAAAATTCATAGTATCCATAGCAATAAGTTTTGGTTGGGATAATTGTTCTATTACTTTTAATTGCAGCTCAGGATCAATGTTACCTAATAAAATATATTCTGCATTTTTATAACTTTCTGGAAGGTTTGCTGAGAATTCTGTTATTGAGTTTAGTTCTGTATTTAATGTTTTAGCTTCATTCATATCATATTCATATTCTCCTGACCATCTGAATGTTTTACCTTTGAACTCAATGCCACTCATATCTATATTTTTGTTAGTTAATAGGTTTTTATATTCTTCTGGAAAATCTTCTCCTGCTATTGAAACTATACCAACATTAGTGAAAAAAGAAGATGCATATGAAGCATACACTGCACTTCCTCCAAGAATCGCTTTCATGTCTCCAAAAGGAGTTTTAACATCATCTAAACCAATACTTCCTATGATTATTGTTTTTGCCATGGCTTTTTGGGTAGGCTGATTATTTATATATTTTATTGAAAATGCTTGTAAGGATTGTAGGGCTAGTAAGGTTTGTCAGGCCTTATTTGTCTTACGAACCTAACAAGCCTGAATAGCTTTACAAACATTATCAATAACATTTTTAAACTTCCGAAATTATTTTGCTTATATGGACATATTTAACAAAGTTATTGCAAAACACCTGCCTAACAAAACAGAACAAGCTAGAATTAGGTCTGAAATAGATGAATTTATAGAAAACTTAGAAAAAGTAATGAAAAAGCAGGAGATTTTAGGAGAAGTAATGCTTGGTGGGAGTGCTGCTAAAGGTACATTCTTGATAAAAGATTTTGATGTTGATGTTTTTGTAAGGTTTGATTATGAATATAAAGATAAAGATTTATCACCTATGCTTGAATCTATGTTATTATCTATTAAAAAAATTAAGTTTGATAAAGTCCATGGTTCAAGAGATTACTTTCAATCTAAAACTAAAAAAATTAATTATGAAATTATTCCTGTTTTAAAAGTAGATGATCCTAAGAAAGCATTGAATGTAACTGATATGAGTCCTTTGCATGTTAAATGGCTAAAAAAACATTTGTCTAAAAATCTTAGAAATGAAGTTGTCTTAGCAAAATTATTTTGTAAAGCACAACATGTTTATGGTGCTGAATCATATATTCAGGGTTTATCTGGACATGTTTTAGATATTTTAATTGTTTATTATGGGAGTTTTTTGAAATTACTTAAAGCATCTCAAAATTGGGATTTACTTGGTAAAAAAAATGAAATAATTGATGTTGAAAAACATAATAGTGTTGGTAAATTGAATAAATCTAAAATATCTCCTTTAATTGTAATTGATCCTATTCAACCAGAAAGAAATGCAGCAGCAGCTTTAAGTAAAGAAAAACTTAATATTTTTGTAATAGCTGCAAAAGAATTTTTAGATAAGCCACATGAAAAGTATTTTGCTAGAAAAGAATATAATTTAGATGATTTAAAAGCAATTAAAATAAAACATTGTGCTAGCTGGTTGTTGATTTTGGATATTAATGCTTTAAATGGAAAAGAAGATATTGTTGGAGCAAAATTATTAAAATCATATAAACATATTTTAAGACATCTTAAAATTAATGAATTTACTGTTAAGGAATCAGGCTGGAAATGGGATAAGCAGAAAAAAGCTGAATTTTGGTATGTTATAGAAGAAGATAAATTGAGTAAATCTTTGGAAAGAATGGGTCCACCAGTATCAGCTAAAAATGCTGCAGAAGGTTTTAAATTAAAGCATAAAAAAGCATATGAAAGGGAAGATAGATTATATGCAATGGTGGAAAGGTTATTTAAAACACCTGATAAATTAGCTAAATCAATGGTTAAGGAAGAATATGTTAAAGAAAAAATTAAGAGTGGAAAGTTAAAGGTGTATTGATAATTTATTTATAATGTTGTATGTGTGAATTGAAAATTTGATTTAGATTTAATAGTATTTAAAAAACAACAACAATCCTGGCACAGACGGACATTTGCTACGCAAATATCTTACTCGCCTAACGGCTCGCCTGGCCAAGTTGTTGTTTTTCACTTTGAAATGAATGGAAAATAGAATTTAATTAATAAAATAAATATGATAAAAGAAATATTAGAATTAATTGGAATTACTTTAATACCTGGGCTAGAATTGAGAGCAAGTATTCCTTATGGTATTTTACAGACAGAACTTCATTGGTTTACTATATTTTTTATTTGTGTTATTGTAAATATTATATTGGGTGTTATTATCTATTTTTTGTTGGATAAAGTTGTTCATCTATTCTTTTTTTGGAAGTGGTTCCATAAACTTTATCATAAAATTGTTGAAAGATCTCAGAAAAAGATACAAAAATATGTTGATAAGTATGGGACTATTGGCTTAGCTTTATTTATTGGTATTCCATTACCTGGATCAGGAGTTTATACAGGTGCATTAGGAGCATATGTTTTAGGTTTTGGTTATAGGAGATTTATAATTGCAAGTACTATTGGTGTTTTAATTGCAGGTGTGCTTGTTACTGCTATTATGTTAAGTGGTAATGGCTTGTTTAATTTTTTAGTTAAGGTATAAAATGAAATATATAAAAAAAGAACAAATATTACAATGGGTTTTAATTGGAGTAGGTGTGATTGCATTAATTGTAAGTTTATTTTTTGATACTGCTATTAATGAAAAATTAAGTGGATTGAATTATCCAATTCTTAGTGCAATGTCCATTGTGTTAAGTAATTTATATCTGATTATTTTGGTTTTGTTTATTTATACAACTTTTGCTATGTATATTGGGAAAAAAAGAGAAGGAATTTTGCCATTATGGGCAAGTTTAATTATTACTATTGTATTAGGTGTTTTATTGAAACTGTTAGTTGCAAGAGAAAGACCATTAGATGTTAATGATTTTGCTTTTTTTACATATGCATTTCCTAGTCTACATGCAGCAATATGCTTCTGTGTTGTTCCAATCTTAGATGTTGAATTTCCTAGGTTGAAATGGTTTTGGATTGGTTTAGGGGTGCTAGTAGGATTAAGTAGGTTATTTTTACAAGTACATTATCTAAGTGATGTAATTGCTGGTATTTTAATTGGTTATATTATTGGGCTAGTTGTATGGTATATGAATCAAAAGTTCTTTTATAAGATTAAATGGTAATTGATTTTTTTAATTCTTTTATTGTGAAGTAAATCCAGCCATTCTTGGCAGGGCTAACGGACTTTTGCTATGCAAAAGTCCTATTCACCTCGTTTCACTCGGCTCATCAGCCCGCCATGACTGGATTTTTTCCAAAAACATTAAATATTAGCTTATTTATGATAGCATATATGAGAATAACAATAGATACTGATGATTCAAAAGAAGAGATAATTAAAGCTATTAACTTATTGAAAGAAGCAATTGAAAATAAAGGTTCTAATTCTAATCAAAATGAGTTTGATTTAGGTGGATTAAACTTTAATGAGCCTAAAAAAGTTGAAACAATTGATCTTGATGAACCTAATGATGAACCAAGCCAAGAAGAAGTTGAGAAATTGATTCAATCACAACTTGAAGCTTCTACACCAACAAATCAACCTTCAAGCCAGTCCTCACAACCAACTGGGGCTTTTGGAGCAATGTTTGGTGGCGAAAGCAAGAATGACATATTTAGTAATGATGATGGTTTTGGTGGAAATGATGATAATTCTTCTGCAAATGACTTAATTAATAATCCAAATAAAAAAGAAGAGAAAGATGAAGAATGGGGACCTAGAACCAAGATGACATTAGGTGATTTGGAGAGGTATTAATTATATTCTTTTTCCATTAAATATATAAATTCTTACTAATTCTGCAAGTGTATAATTATAATAATTAAAAAAGTATTCAAGATGTCTCGCTCGTGTCCACCCTATAATAAAAGCTTCGCTTGGAAAGGGTGGTAGCTTAAATAACAATCAGGATATGGCACTCGCTGGTCCTGAAGGACGACACCTTGAATACAAACAGAGGTAAAAAAAATGGTATTTGAAAATGTAGTAGCAATGTTAGACAAGGTTTCTAAAGTAATGGAGTTAAAAGAAGAAGAAAAACAAAAATTATTAACTTTTACAAGAGTTAGTCATGATGAGATAGAAGTTGATGGAGAAAAGTATCCAACATGGCGTATTGTTCATAATGATGCATTAGGTCCTGGAAAAGGTGGTATAAGGTATCATCCTGGTGTTTCTGAAGATGAAGTTAAATCATTATCATTCTGGATGAGTATTAAGAATAGTTTAGCTGGATTACCTTTTGGAGGAGCAAAAGGTGGTGTTATTATTGATCCTAAAGCATTAGTAGAGAAATTAGGAAGAAAAGGAGCAGATAAAAGATTAGAAGCAGTCAGTCGTGGTTTTGTACAAAAATTCCATAATGTTCTTGGACAAGATATTGATGTACCTGCTCCAGATGTTTACACTAATCCACAAACAATGGGTTGGATGTTAGATGAATTTGAAAAATTGAAAGGTAAACATGAACCTGGTGTTTTTACAGGAAAACCAATTGCCTTAGGTGGAATTCCTTTAAGAAGTGATTCAACAGCTAAAGGCGGATATATTATGTTTAAAGAAATTATTTCTGAACTAAAAAATCAAGATGTAACTATTGCAGTGCAGGGCTTTGGTAATGCTGGTTATTTCTTTGCAAGTATGGCTGGAAAAGATGGGCATAGAGTTGTAGCAGTAAGCGACAGCAAAGGCGGAATTTATGATGAAAATGGTTTTAGAGTTGAAGAAGTAAAAAAAATTAAAGATGAAGAAGGTAGTGTTGTAAATTGCTATAAAGATGGTGGTTGTTATGGTAAGAAAATTAGTAATGAAGAACTTTTAGAATTAGATGTTGATTTTTTAATTTTAGCAGCACTTGAGAACCAAGTTACAACTGAAAATGCTTCCAAAATAAAAGCAAAGTATGTTATTGAGTTAGCAAATGGTCCTGTTACAACAGAAGCAGATGACATTCTTTATAATAATGGTGTTGTTGTTGTTCCTGATGTGTTAGCTAATTCAGGTGGTGTTGTTGGAAGTTATCTAGAATGGGTACAGAACAGAACTGGAATGATCTTTGAAGAGGATTATTTAGTTGGAAGATTAGATAAAATCATGAAAAAGAGTTATCATGCTGTTGATCAATTACATAAAGACAAAAATGTCAATATGAGAGTTGCTTCTTATGTTTTAGCAATTGAAAGAATTTTAGGAGCAGAGAAAGCAAGGGGACGATTGTGTTGTTATAAATGAATTATTTCTTTTTTCTATTATTTTTTTATTAATTTTAAAGCTTTAATACCATAATTAGGGCGTATACACTACTTTGTAAAATGCTTCAGGAACATTACAGCTAACTACTTTACATTTTTTAAATCTTTGATTTTTTTCTTCTAATTGATCTATTCTACTATATCCTTCTCTTTTGAAAACTTTTTCACCATCATCAGTCGGATAATTAGTTATTATAAAACCTTCTGTGTCATGATCATGAGCAATATTCTTGATTAGTTCCTCATTTAATTTTACAACATAATGTGGTATGTTTAATCTGCAATCTTCTTTCCATCTTAATGGGATTGGCATGATTAAATCTACTTCATCTTTTGGTCTTATCCAAAATTTATTTGCTTCTTCTAGGTTTATGCTATATACTAACAATATATCATAAACTTGGTCATCAACCTCTTCTCTAAATAATTGGAAATTAAAGCTCCCTGCAATAGATATTCTCTCAAATGCAGCACCATATTTTTCTTCTCTTTTTTTTAAGAATTCTGAAAAAGATTTGAGTTGAGGCGTATCTTGTTTATTTTTTTCATACCATTCTCTTGATTCTAACTCACATCCATTACTCATTATTGATATGTCAACATGGAGAGCAGTTATTTCTTTGTAAGAAAAATCAAGACTGGATATTCCTAACTTTAATGGTTTTACTTCTAATTTTGGGATTAATTCATATGCTTCAGGAAGTTGATCCTTTAGAATTTTTATTGCTTGCATTAATTTCCTTGTAAATTCTTCTGGAGTATAACCATATGTTTTACTTACAAAAGAACTAATTTCAGGTTTATTTATATATAATGAAACCATTTTTTGAACTCTTGTTTCAACATCTTGATCCATAGAAAGAAAATCAAAAGCTTGTTCAGTAGTTAAATCGTCTATTGATTGTGGAATTCGTTTATTACTCATGACATAAAGAAATCTAGTGGGGTTTTTAAATTATCTTATTTATTACTTTAATAAATCCTAGTGAAAAAACTATCCCACCTCCTATTCCCCCGACCACCCACCCCTTAATTGTAAGAAGGAAAAAGGGGATTTATTGTTTTAGAAAACTCATAACTTAATAACTACATATCCACTACAAACCTAGAACTCATAACTTAATAACTATTTACAAACTCAAAACTAAATTACTAATAACCAACTACAAACTTAAAACTCACAACTACTTCCCCCAAGAACTATAGATCAATAATTTTTCCTTCTCTACCTACATTAATAACTTTGGTATCGCCTATTTTCTCTTCAATACCTTGTGCTTCATGGACATGGCTACAAAATAGAATATCAGGTTTGAATTTTTCAACTGCTTTTTTTACTCCAATACTACCTTTAACAAAATCAGAAAACTTCTCCATCTTTGTTTCAGAAGGATGAACATGAGTCATCATGATTTTCTTTTTCAAATATTTAATATTATCAAAACCTTTTTTTAGATTGTCATAAATTTCTTTTTCATCAATCTGGTTAGGACCAATATTTGCAAAACCACAACCAAAAATACCAACATCTTCATATTTTACACTATAACCATGAACATTTTTGATGCCATAGAACTCTGTAAGAAAATCAGCAGTTGCTACGCTGTCATGATTGCCAGGGATAAATAATACTTTTTTACCTGCTTTTTTGAATGGTCCAATTAAACCATCTACACCTTGATCAAAATATGTAATGTCTCCAGTAATTAATACTAAATCAACATCTTCATCTTTAGCTTTCTTAGCTAGTTTCTTAACTAGGCTAACATCACCATGAATATCTCCTGTAGCTAGTATTTTCATTATACTATATAGGTTGAAAGAGGGTTTTATATGTTTTTCCTTGTTTTTTATGTAAGAATTATGCTATTTCACCATAAAACATAAATACCATATATATTAAAGATAGATATATGGTAAAAAGAGTTGTTAATTATAAACATATTTTAGATAATCATCTACATATTCTTAAAAATTTGCAATATGAATCAGGATTATTTGCAGCTTCTAATAAAAATTCAACTACTGGTTATAATAAATCCTGGTTAAGGGACAATTTTTATGAAGCTTTAGCATTTGAAGTGATTGGTGATTATTCCACTATTAGAAAAACATACAAAGCTTTGTTAAAAGTTTTTCTCAAACATGAAGATAAAATAGACCACGCAATTGCTATTAAACCAAAACATCGCTACCAATACATTCATGCACGATTTCATCCAGAAACATTTGATGAGTTCTGGGATGAATGGGGTAATAAACAAAATGATGCAATTGGAGCAATGTTATTTGGTATTGGAAAATTGCATAAGGATAAAATAAAGATTGTTGAAAGTGTAAATGAAAAAAGGATAGTTCAAAAGCTAGTATGGTATCTAAGTACATTAGAATATTGGCATGATAAGGATTCAGGTATGTGGGAAGAGGATGAGGAAGTACATAGCTCTTCAATAGGTGCTTGTGTTGCAGGATTAAAAATGATTAAATGTGTTAGAGGGATTACGGTTCCTCAAAGATTGATTGTGAAAGGAAAAGATGCATTAGCTAATCAATTACCTCGTGAAAGCAAAAAAAAATTTGTTGATCTTGCTCTGCTTAGTTTGATCTGGCCTTATAATATTACAGACGATAAACAGACAAAGGATATTTTAAAGAATGTAGAATATCATCTATTAAAAAAAAGAGGCGTTATCAGATATAAAAATGACCACTATTACAACAAAAATCCAGATAAGTATAGTGAAGAAGCAGAATGGACTTTTGGGTTGAGCTGGTTAGCTATTATTTATTCTAATTTATGTAGTTCTGAAAAAAATAAAAATAAAAAGCAAGAATATGAAAAAAAAGCAGAAAAGTTTGAAACTCTTGCATTAAAAACAGTTACCCGGGAAAAGACCTTGCCTGAATTATATTTTTCTAATTCTATAAAATATAATAAAAACAATCCTCTTGGCTGGTCAGAAAGTATGTTTATTGTAGCTTTGCATGAGATTAACATGAAGCATGCTAAAGTTAAGAAAAAATAGCTGTTTTTCCATTATATATATAAATAATAACTAAATCTTTAATGTAAAATGCTTACAGAAGAACAAAAACAGCTAATTGAGAAGATTAATTTGCTGAAAAAACAGAAAAATGCCATCATATTAGTGCATAATTACCTAAATCCTGAGATTTATGAAGTTGCAGATTATATGGGTGATTCTTTAGGTTTAAGCAAAGAAGCTGCTAAAACAGATGCTAATATTGTCTTATTCTGTGGTGTAGATTTTATGGCTGAAACAGCTAAGATTTTATCTCCACAAAAGAAAGTTTTAATTTCTAGAATGGATGCAACATGTCCAATGGCTGCAATGGCAGATGTTAATGAAGTTAAAGAAATGAAAAAAACTCATCCTAATGCAAATATTGTTGCATATGTTAATACAACTGCAGTTGTTAAAGCTGAAGCTGATATTTGTTGTACAAGTGCAAATGCTTTAAAAGTTGTTGAATCATTGCCAAGAGAAAGTCCTATAATTTGTGTTCCAGACAGAAATTTAGCAAGGTATATACAATTAACAACTGCTAGAGATATTATTCTATGGCCTGGTTTTTGTCATTCACATCATTTTATTACAGAACAAGATGTTATAGGAATTAAAGATGCTTATCCTAATGCAAAAGTAATGGCACATCCTGAATGTACTAAACAAGTTTTAGATCATGCAGATGAAATTTGTTCAACAGAAGGTATGGTTAACTTTGCTAAAAAAAGCGAGGCAAATGAATTTATTGTTTTAACTGAAGTTGGTATGGTTAATAGATTAAAACGAGATATTCCTGAAAAACAATTTTATTCTCCCAAATTTAGCAATGAACAAGCTGGAATATGTCCAAATATGAAAAAAACAACTTTACAAGATGTATATGATGTTCTTAATGAAGAAAAAAATGAAGTTGTTGTTCCAGAAGAAGTTGCATTAAAGGCAAGGAAAGCTTTGGATAGAATGATGGAATTGAGTTAATTCTTTTTTTGAAATTATTTAATGGCGTAGATCGACCGGGGGATGTCCCATCCGGGGTGGTCGATAGGTCTGAGTTAAACGAAGACCGTCTAGCGCCATTAAATTAAAAAATTTCTTTTAACAATTAAGAAAATCCATTCATTCATGGCAGCACATACGGACTTTTCGCTTCGCTCAAAATCCTATTCGGTTCACTACGTTCACCTCACATGTGCGCCATGAATGGATTTTCAGTAACGATTTATGTTTAATTAACTTTATATATCACTAATTACCTAGAAACAATATGTTTAAATATTTCAAAAGACAATTAAAAATAGGTATTATTGGTTGTGGTGCAATAGGTACAATTCTTGCTAAAAAAATTAATAATGATATTGATGGTGCAATAGTGGTTGCTTTATCTGATTTAGACAAGAGTAGGGCAAATACTTTAGCAGAACAATTAAGTGGGAAAAAAGGTAAGGTAAAAGCAGTTGATATTGATAAGCTAGTTGTAATGTCTGATCTTGTAATTGAAGCAGCTTCAAAAGGGATTGTTAAAGAAGTTGTTACTAAATGTATTTCTAAGAAAAGAGATGTAATGTGTATGAGTGTTGGTGGATTTATTGGTAATGAAGGATTACTTAGTAAAGCAGAAGAAAAAAATTGTAATGTTTATTTACCAAGTGGAGCTATAGCAGGATTAGATGGTGTTAAAGCAGCTGCTGTTGGAAAAATAAAAAGTGTTACTTTGACGACAACAAAACCCCCCAAATCATTAGATGGTTATGAAAATGCTAAAACTAAAAAAGTAGTATATGAAGGTAATGTGATTAAAGCTGTAAAATTATTTCCTAAAAATATAAATGTTTCTGCTTCATTAAGTTTAGCAGGTATTGGAGCAAAAAATACAAATGTTAAGATTGTTGTTGATCCAAATACAACAAAAAATACTCATGAAATAGTTATTGAAGGTGATTTTGGTAAGATAACAACAAAAACAGAAAATGTTCCTAGTCCTCTTAATCCAAAAACTAGTTATTTAGCAATACTAAGTGCAATAGCAATGGTTAAAAGAATTGTTGGTAAAATTGAAGTTGGAAGTTAACGTTTTATTTCTGCTTCGCCACTAACTAAATCAACAACTTGGGATGGATTTCCTTTAATTATTCCTTCATTAATTGCAAAGTCTACTTTATTTCTTATTCCAATAGGTAATTTAGAAATGTCTGTTAAGAAACTTTCACCACTTCTATTAACAGAAGTTGTAATAATTGGTTTGTTTAATTCTTTTGCTATTTCAGAAATCCAATGATTAGGAATTCGAACACCTAATGTTTGATTATCATTTGGATTTACATTATTAGCAACACAATCTTCATGTTTAAGAGCAAAGATTAATGTGAATTTACCTGGTAACTTGTTAACATAATCTCTTCCTTTTCCAAATACTTCACAATTCTCTTGTATCCATAATTTCCTTGGAGCTATTATTGAAAATGGTGTGTCTGGTCTTTCTTTAATTTCTCTAATTTTTTGAACAGCTTTAGCATTTGTTGCATCACAACCAATTCCATAAATTGTATCAGTTGGATAAATAAAAACAGAGCCAGCTCTAATCTTATCTAAATATTCTTGTTTGTTAACATCAAATTCTGTTTTACCAATTAGTTTCATATGAAAAGTAAATGCTGGATTATATATAAATTTATTGATAATATTGGGTTAGAAATCAGTTAACTTCTTTACACTTTTATAGCTAATTATAGAAGTAGAACCACCATCTCCACCTGGGATTACTTTGACAGATATGAACTTGCCTTTAGCTAAATCATCTATTTTTCTTCTGAATGTTTTATAGCTACTTTTTCCGCTATTTTCTTGATAAACTTTGTATATATCTCCTATCTTTTTCCCATCATTAAGTTTAACAATATTAAGAATAAATTGTCTTTCTTCTTCTAATCCTAAATCTTTAACTGATAACTCATCTAATTTTCTTATTGCTGCATCAACATGATTTTTTTTAATTTTTCTAGATGCAACTCCTTCTGCAATTTCTCCTGATGTTTTCATTAAATGTAATCCTGATCTAATATCTTTTGTTATTACTGTTTTTTCAACCACTATGTTAAAAGCTTCATTATCCCAAATGTTAGATTGAAAAGCAAATTCTTTTCTTTGTTCTAATATGCCCTTAGTTTCAAGATTATTATATGGTTTAAAATCTAATAATTGTGGATTTAATCTAGATTTAATTCTTGGATCAAGTTGAATTAGCCATTCTTTATAATTAGATATAAGTAAAATTGTTTTTTTGTAAATTTGTTCTAGGAATGTGTATAAGAAATCATAATCTTCTACTTTATCAATCTCATCAAAAACAAAAACAACTGCAGAAGAATTTAATTTTTGTGTTACTATCTTAAGTAATTCTTCTGTTTTCTTATTTTGTGTTAATCTATAACCAATTTGTTCACAAATTTCAATTACAACTTTATATGTTGTATTTTTTTGCCAGCAGTTGATATAAATTGGTAAGATTTCTAAGTCTGCATCTGTTTCTTCTAAATCTTTTAGAACTTGTTTTACAGCAATTGTTTTTCCAATTCCTGGTTTGCCATGGACTAATAAATGAGTACCATCTCTTTCCATAAATAATGGTTTAATGGCATTTGCCATAAACCTTTGTTCTACATCTCTATACTTCAATGGTTTTGGGTGAAAATCAAAATTTAAAGCATCAACTATCTTAAACAAAGACTCAGAATCCTTTAACATCTCATCAAATAACCCCATTTTTATGGATTAGGATGTTTGTTTGGTATATATTTGTTGTGGTATTTTATAGAGAAATAGTGATTATTGTTACTCAGTTTTGAGTAATTTAACTTAATTTATGATGTGTAATTGCTAATATCAAAATACCTAATGTTAATGATACAATTGCACTAATTGTTTCGTTTTGTTTGAATAAGTAAAGATCTAATAATAACCAAATCCCTCTCCAAATCCCAACAATTCCTATTGCAATAATTAATGAGTACATGAATTGATGGTGTTTTTCTAATGTTTTTAGCTTTTTGAACATGATATACCTCTTTTTGTTGTTGTTAATAAAGTTTTTGTCTAAAGTTTGTTGACAACATAATCTAGTAGACTCATTGCACTAAACAATCTCATCTGTGTTTGAGGTTCTATTGTGAATTTATGTCTTTCCATGACTTCATTAGTTATTTCTCTTCCTCTATGAGCTGGTTGATAATGTGAAACGCTTAAAAATCTTTTAGTATTTTTTATTAGTTCAGAATTTATTTGATATTCTTTTGGAACTGGAACATCATTAATATCAACTCCAGGTTTCCACCATTCATCACCATATAATACATCTACTTCTTTAACAACATCTGTTGATGCAGTTACTTTAAATTTACCACCATATCTTTTTGTTAACTCATCTACCTTTTGGAAAAAGTTTTCATTTATTGGATTGTAATTTGCATTAGGTGTTATCAAAGTTATATTTTCCCCAAGCATTAAAACACCATAAGTAAAACTTTCTACATCACCACTACCCCAGTTAGGAACAATAGATGCATAATCAAATTTCATATACTCTTTATTTTTTTTAAATATGGCCAAATCTGCAATAATTTGAGAGGGGTGACCTGTAATAGAAAAACCATTAATTATTGGGGTGTTTGTTGTTTTAACAGCAGTTTCTAAAAACTTTCTTGAATAATCTCTGATGACATAAACATTAGTGCCAAGCATATCTAAAGATCTAATTACATCTCTAACATCTTCTCTTGGTGTTCCATCTTTTTCTTTTACTAAATCTGCTATCTCATGAAAATAATGGTGACCACCCATTAAATCAGTTGCTCTTTCAAAACTTGCTTTAGTTCTTAATGAGTTACTATCAAATATTAATCTTACTGATTTGTTTTTTAATAAAGTGTTAGTTTCTTTCTCAGTAAATGCAAATCTCTGTGTTTCTTTAATTAAATCTTCTAATTGTTCTCTGCTTAAATCAGTAATTTCTAGTATGTGTTTTGGAAATAACATTTTCTTTACCTCTTTTATAACAAGATTATGATTGTTATAGCTAGGAATATCAAGATACTTCCCCAACTAAATTCTTCTCTTTTCCTATAATATATCATGCTTGCTTTTCCTTCCATTTTAATTACCTCTTTTATTTTAACTACTTCTTAGTAAGCATACTGTTAATATATTAATGCTTGGTGTCTAATATTAGACACAAATAGTAAAAAATATAAAGAATAAACACATTATAGGTAATATGAACAAAGAAATACTCAAAGAAGCTGGCTTAAATATGCAGGAAATTGAAGTATATCTAGCTCTAGTCAAGTATGGAAGTATAGCTGTAAGCAAGATAAGTCAAATTACAGGCTTGCATAGATCTAATCTGTATGACACACTAGAAAAATTACATAATAAAGGATTAGTTAGCTATGTTATTAAGAGCAATATTAAGTATTATCAATCTACTAAACCATCTAGATTAATAAGTTATTTTGAGGAAAGATTAAATAATGTTAAAAGCATTATTCCAGAGCTTGAAGATATGTCTAATCTTCCCAAAGAAGAAACAGTTGTTGAATTGTTCAAAGGCAAAGAAGGGATTAAGTCAATCTTTAAAGATATATTGGATGACGGAAAAGAAAATAGGGTATGTGGGGCTGCTGAAAAGTTTGAAGAGCTTTTACCAATTTTTTCTAAGCAATATTTAAGACAAATTAATGAAAAAAAGATTGTAGAAAAAATTATTTTTGAAGAAGGTACAAAAGTTGATATTAAGACAAATAAAGGAGAATATAAATTTCTATCAAATGAATATGATGTTCCAACATCTTTTAATGTCTATGGAGATAAAGTTGCATTGTTTATATGGAACCAGCCCATGTTTGCTATCTTAATTAAATCTCCTGAAATCGCTGAAACATATAAAAAGTATTTTGAGTTTCTGTGGGGATTGAGTAAGTAAATTATTTTGTTTAAATTAAGGAAAAAACAACAACATGGCCAGGCGAGCCGAAGGTGAGTAGGACTTTACGTAGGAAAGTCCGTCTGTGCCATTGATGTTGTTGTTTTTTACTTTTCTATTTAATTTTTCAAAAACACATATAAATCAACCTTAACTCCTAATTAACATGAAAGCATCAGCAATTGCACATTCAAATATTGCATTATGTAAGTATTGGGGGAAAAGAAATGAAGAATTAATTCTTCCATTTAATGCTAACATTAGCATGACTTTAAATAAATTCTTTACTCATACTACTTTAGAGTTTGATAAGAAATATGATAAAGACATATTAGTTATTAATGATAAAGAATATGCAAATGAAACAAAAGAATATAAACTATATGTTGGCAGATTTTTAAGAGTTGTTAGGGAAAGAGTTAATACAGATTTATATGCTAGAATTGTCAGCAATAATAATTTCCCATTAGCTGCTGGTTTAGCAAGTTCTGCTTCTGGATTTGCAGCATTAGCAATTGCAGTTAATGAAATATTTAATTTAAGTTTAGATAAAAATGGATTAAGTATTTTAGCAAGGCAAGGTTCAGGAAGTGCTGCTAGATCTATTCATGGTGGATTTGTAGAATGGTTAAAAGGAGAAAATGAAAATGGAGAAGATTCATATGCAAAACAAGTTTTTGATGAAAACTATTGGCCAGAATTTAGAATGATTGCTTGTATCACATCTACAGAAGAAAAAAAATACAAATCAAGGCCTAGCATGCAAATGTCAGTAGAAACTTCACCTTATTTCAAACAATGGGCAGAAGGATCTGATGAAGATGTACAGAAAGTTAAACAAGGTTTGCGAGAAAAAGATTTTACTTTAGTTGGAACTACAGCAGAACATAGCTGTATGAAAATGAATGGTGTAATGTGGACAACTAAACCAGCTATTATTTATCAAAACCAAACAACTATTGAGTTAATGCATGCAATAATGCAATGGCGTGAAGAAGGATTAGAAAGTTATTATACAATGGATGCTGGCCCACAAGTAAAAATTCTATGTTTGGAAAAGGATGTTGATGTTTTAGTTGAAAAATTAAGTAAGTTTGATGGTGTTGAAAAAGTAGTTGTAAATAAGCCAGGCTATGATGCTAAGGTTGTTAGTGAACATTTATTTTAATATGTTATAAATAATGAAAAAAAGAAATTCTAGAGTGACTGTCCTTCGGACCTAGTAAAAAAAAGAAAAATAAAATGATTACTTTATCATATCTTTGAATTTTACAGAATGTTGTTCTCCACCACTGCCCCAATTTTCTTGTTTGGTTTCATGAAGTATTACTGTTACAACTTCTGCTGGGATTCCAATGTCAGTAAAAACATCTGTAATCTTCTTTATTATCTCTGGTTTTTTCTCTTTATCTAATGGCCATGATTCTATTGTTATAACCGGCATTTTTTCACCTCAAAAATTTAATAAAATAAAAAAATAATTATTTAAAAATTTTATACATTGGCTTTATTGCTGCAATAACTCCAATTACCAAATACCAATACCAATCTAGACTAAGTAATGGTGCCCATAACTTTGCGATCATCAAAACAAAAGCAGCTGTACTTAGCTTAATCATTGATATATCACATGGTTCCATTGTTTTAATTTTACTTTTCATCCATTTGTATAGTTTTTTACAACACATAATATCACCTCTTAAATAGGCTTATTTGTTTAAGGATTTATATTTGTTTTGGTGTATCTTTTCGGAAATATTTGTTTTTTATTAAACTTATTTTTAGAAAAGTTTTTATTATATGCTTATATTCTTATTATTATGGAAGGTAAAAGCATATGGTACTATATTGGGATTCCTTTATTGATAATTGCATTTATTTTTAAATTAGCAAGTAGACTTTTCAAAGATAAGTTAGGAAACTTTCCTCTATTTCAATATGTTGGTGGTATATTTCTTATTGTTATTGGTTTTTTTATTATAATTGCAATCTATGAACAATATGATTATTTTGTAGAAGATTATAAATATCGTTTTTTCAAGAAAATATTTAGAGAGACAGGAGTGAAGATATTTTATTATCTTCTTGGTGCACTTATTATAACTATGGGTTTTTTTGTTCTTAGTAATTGATTTTTTAATAAAATACTTAAATTGTTAAACAAAAATTTTATATATTTAAAAAAGATAAGATTAATTATGATACTGGAGATATTAAACATTGGTTAATTTCATGAAATTAATAAAGAGAATTAAAAAAATAATTAGGGATGGTTTTTTCTTTGCTTTAGTTTCTTATAAATGTTTAACTCATGGAGAAAGTTTAGGAATCTTAACTAATCTAAATCCTTCTATTCCTTTTGGGGGTCTAGGTAGATTGTCCAAATCTTTTATTATTAATAAATTAAATCAAAATGATTATTCAGAATATTTTTCTAAACAAACTCGACTAAAAATATCTCTATCAGTTGAAGAAAGATTAGTCAAAGCAACGGCATTTATCAAAAATAATGAATTTCCTATTGTAGCAAAACCAGATGTTGGTTTTACAGGAATTGGGGTTAATATATTTAATAATAAAGAAAATCTTTTAGAATTTCTTAGTAAACAAAAAGTTGATTATGTTTTGGAAGAATTTTGTCCATATTCTCATGAATTAGGTGTGTATTATCTTAAATTACCTGGGCAGAAACAAGGGAAAGTTATTGGTGTAGTAGAAAAAGATTTTCCTTTTATAATTGCTGATGGTATTAAATCAATAAACAAATTAGCAGGCAATGTAGATGGCTTTGTTAAAGCATATCTTACAATTAAATATGGTTCTTTAGAAAATATTCCTGAAAAAGAATCAATTATTAATCTTATTGGTAAATCTCATGCAACTGGAGAACAAATATCTATTGATAGAACACATGAATTAAATGAAAAATTATCTGATATTATTGGGAACATTTCTTCACAAATTTCAGATTTTTATTATGGAAGGTATGATCTTAAGATTTCAAAGTGGCCTTTAACAGATGATAAGTTTAATTTTAAAATTCTAGAATTAAATCCAAGCATTGATGCTATACCTTTACATTTCTATGATAAAAAATATGGTTTTTTTCAGAAATATAGGTCTGTTCTTGGCTTATTAGATACTGCAGTTAAGATTTGTTCTCAAAATAAATCAAATAATGGGGATAATATCAGTTTTTTTAGATTGTTGAGGGAACAAGTAAGGTTAGTTAAACATCTAAGAAAGATTTAGTTAATTGTTTATTTCATTACGTGAAAAAAGGACTTAAAGATGGCCATTTTCTAATAACTTCATCATATTCATCTTTTCCTATTTCTAAATTTTTATCAACTACTTTTTTTATTAATAATTTCTGCATAACTGAAGTATCTACACCTAAAAATTCTGCCCAATCTTTGCCCATTGTTTGTAATAATTCATCAACTTTGTCGGTACGTTCATACCAACTAATATCATCTCCATTAGGTAATTGTGCTGTTTTTTTAATTGTGGTTTCAATTCTTTTTTCAATAATTTCTCCAATTCCACTTACCATGTGCACTATTCTTTCTACTGGAAAACAAGGATTTAAAAGGTATCCATCAATGTTGTTAAATAAGCTTTGTGATCTGCCTTGTGGAAGGTTAAATTCAATTTTATTAGGATCATTATCGTCTGCTGCCATCCAATTATCCCAAACTATGCTTCCTCTTCCATTTTTATAATCAGGAACATCTTCAGAAGTAATTGATCTACAATATGATTTTGTTCCTGTAAATATTAATCCAATTGAGGGTGGTGTATTTTCATTTAATATTCTATGTTTCTGCTCTAAAGTGTTTTTTGATCCGTAATATTCTGTTGGACAAATCATTTTTAATATTCCAGGGTAATTATCAGCAATCTTACAGGCAAGATAAGCTTGTTTTTCAACTTCAATCTTTGAATCTCCTCCTGGGCTATCATCGAGTAAAAGAGAAATTCCAGATACACCTAACTCTAAAAGCTTTTCAATAACATTAAAAATTCCTTTCTCATTTTTACCCCAACCAGGATGATAAGTTGTCCATGGTTCATGTGTTCCTGGTGCAATTCCCCATATGAATTCAATTCCATTATCTTTTGCTACAGAAAAAGTTTCTTTCCATTGTTCTAAATCTACTATTAATTCTGGATTATAAGCTCTTTCATAAATTCCATTTTTTCCTTCTCTGAAATGTTTAGGATCATAAACATAAGTATTAAGCTTTTTTTTGCCCATAAACTCTAAAAGTTTAATTCTTTTGTTAGGATTAAATTCTCCATGCCTACCATTAACTGAATGTTTGGAAATCCAATAAAATCCTTCTACTATTCCTTTATAACTTACCATTTTATTCTATTACTTTTTATTCTATTATGAAATATAAGTAGAAATTTATCCTTTATATATCAGTGTTGTATTATTTACTACAACTTATCTTTAATTAATTGTTTTGTCCACTGCTCCATAACCCCTATGCTAGTTGAATTCTTCAATATTAGCCATTATTAGCGTTAGCACTGGACATGTGTCTGTGAGGTTTATAAAGGATAAGAGATAATATTGTAATTGATTATGACATCTTACCACAATATATGCTTAAAATACATCAGAAACTATTAAAATCATGGAAAAATCCAATAGACAATGATAAAAGACTTCAAGCCAAGATTATACCAAGAAACAGTGTTTGCAACTACTGCTGAAAAGAATTGTTTAGTAGTATTGCCAACTGGTATGGGTAAAACTCAAATAGCTTTAATGTTAGCTGCACACAGATTAAAACAATATCCTAAATCTAAAATTCTAATAGTAGCTCCAACAAAACCATTAGTTGAGCAAATTATGAACGTGTTTAAAAAATATTTAGATGTTCCTGATGAAAAAATAACTATGTTTACTGGACATGTTAAGCCAGAAAAAAGAGTTGAGTTATGGGATTCTTGTCAGGTAATTGCTTCTACTCCACAATCTATTGAAAATGATATTATGGGGAATAAAATTAAACTAGAAGATGTTAGTTTAATGGTTGTTGATGAAGCTCATAGAGCAACTGGTGAGTATAGTTATGTTTGGTTAGCTAAACAATATGATAAATTAGCTAGGTATCCTAGAATTTTAGCATTAACTGCTTCTCCAGGAAGTGATTTTGAAAAAATAAGTGAAGTTCTTATGAATTTATTTATTGAAGAAATAGAAGTTAGAGTTGATACTGATCCTGATGTTAGACCATATGTTCAAGAGGTTGAGATTGTATGGAAACAGGTTGAGTTAACTGAAGAACTAAAACAAATACAAAAGTTTTTGCAAGATTGTTTTAAAACAAAAGTTAAGGATTTAAAAAATTTAGGTTATCTTGATGAGTCTCAAATGAATTTGCAAAGTAAATTAGATATAATTAAATTACAAGCACATTTACAGGCAGAATTAGCCCAAGGAAATAGGGATTTTTCAGTTCTAAAATCATTAAGTGTTGCAGCAGAAGCATTAAAAGTTCAGCATGCTGTTGAATTATTAGAAACACAAGGTATAACAGCATTAAAAGTTTATTTAGAAGATATACAAGCACAATCTAGGACAACAAAAACAAAAGCAGTGCAAAATTTAGTAAAAGATATTTATTTTAGATCTGCGCTAATAAAAACAAGAAGTTTGAGTGAACAAAATATAGAACATCCTAAAATAAATGAATTAAAAAAATATTTAACAGAAAAAGTTATAATCTTAGAAAATAAAAATTATAAAGCAATTTTATTTAGTCAGTATCGAGATAGTTGTGAGAAAATTGTTAATTTGTTAAATGAAGCAGGTATTTCTGCTAAATTATTTGTTGGGCAAGCTCATAAAAGGCAAAAAGGTCTTAGCCAAAAAAAACAAATTGAAATGTTAAATGAATTTAGAGCAGGGGAATTTCAAGTTTTAGTTTCTAGTTCAGTTGGTGAAGAAGGATTAGATATTCCACAAGTTGATGAAGTTATTTTTTATGAGCCAATTCCTTCTGCAATTAGACAAATTCAACGTCGTGGAAGAACTGGCAGACAAGAAAAAGGTTTAGTTACAATTTTCTTAACAAAAGATACAAGAGATGTTGGTTATAGATGGAGTGCTCATCATAAAGAAAAAAGAATGTATAGAGTTCTTCAAGATGTTAAGAAAAATTTGGCATTTGCAAATATTAAAAAAAGTAATACCAAATTAACAGATTATATTTCTAAGAATGATGGAATCAAAATTTATGTTGATCATAGAGAAAAAGGGAATCATGTTATTAAAGAGTTGATTGAATTAGGTGTTTCAATTCAATTGGAAAAGCTTGATACTGCAGATTATGTTTTAGGAAGTAATGTTTGTGTTGAATTTAAATCACAAGAAGATTTTGTAGATAGTTTATTAGATGGTAGATTGTTTCAACAACTTAAAGCAATGAAAGATAATTTTTTAAAACCAATTATTCTTGTGGAAGGTAGTAAAGATCTGTATAGTATTAAAAATATTCATCATAATTCTATTAGAGGGATGTTGAGTAGTATTGCTGTTGACTTTTCTATTCCTGTTATTTATTCTAAGACATTTAGAGAAAGTGCTGCTTTGTTAGTTGCAATGGCAAAAAGAGAGCAAGAAAAATGTGGAAAAAATTTTTCATTTCATGGTGCAAGAAAGCCAGCCTCATTTAAAGAACAACAAGAATATTTAGTAAGTGCATTGCCAGGTGTTGGTCCAAGTTTAGCAAAACAATTGTTAAAGAAGTTTGGAAGTATTAAGAAAATAATGGGTGCTTCTGAAGAAAAGCTGAAAAAGGTAGAAATGTTAGGGGATAAAAAAGCAAAACAGATTAGGGATATTGTTGGGGGAGAGTATTGATTAACTTTTTAAACTTAACATGACTTCTTTCTTATAATGTTGGGGTATAGTGATATAAGGGATATGGGTATTGTTTCTTTATTATCTTTGTTTTTACTAGGTGCAGCTCCATCTCCAAGAATTGAGACTGACCAACGTTTGTTAGAAGCAATGCAAGATGAAATATCAATTGTAGTTGAAGAATCTTTTCAAAGATTTGAAGATCAGGATATAAATAAACAAATAAAATCAAAAATAATAACAACAGTTGAATTAATGCCTGCTGTTTATCAAAATATAGCTACTAATTCCTTTTTTTTTGTATCAAATGGTGGGGATGATCTTAGTGGATTATGTGATTGGAAAACAGAAAGTGTTTGTTATGAAGCTGGGAACTTTTTTGTGTATGCAGAAAAAATTGATACTATAAATAAAGATTTAGCATATGTTTTAGCTGATATTTATTATAGTAGTATACCAAGAAAACAAAAAATAAATTTAGAAAGAAAATTAAAAACATATTTACATAGTGACAAAGAACCAAAAGATTTTGATGCATGGAAAGGGAATAGTAAAGGACCAGGATTTTGGTTATTATATCCAGAAGCAACAAACTCTGTTGAAGAATTAGTGATAAGTTATGTTACCGATGTCTATGGGAATGATGGAAATGATACAGTATATTTATTAAAAGGGGGATATAAAGGTAATGTTATTAGAATTTTTGATCATATGGAAAAGTTTGGTTTCTTAGGAACTGAAGATGAGGCTTTGAAAACAAGAGCTGATTTAGAATATAGGGGTAATGTTGGATAGGGAAGTTTTTTCTTTTATACATCTTTTCTTTTATACATCATACATATATTAAACTATTAAATATGTCAGTATACCACCAGTCTATTAACTGGTGGTATTCTGAGCATGCTCAAGAACCACTGTTATTGTATTTTTAGATGAAGCTTTTGCTTCATGCCATCGGTCTATTGACCAGTGGTTCTTGACATATAAAAAATCAAAACATTTATAAAGTAATTTCTTAATAGTGAGCGTAGGTGTAAAAAAGATGTCTGAAGCTACAGTATTTGGAGGAGTCATTGTATTCCTTGAAAAATTAGGTGTGTATGAAATAATTCTACCCTTCTTATTAGTTTTTACTATTGTTTATGCTGTTTTTGAACGTACTAGAGTATTTGGAACTGAAGAAGTTGATGGTGTAAAATATGGTAAGAAAAGTTTAAATGCAATGGTTGCTTTTGTTACAGCATTTCTTGTTATTGCAAGTTCACAGCTTGTTGCAATTATTAATGAAAGTTTATCTAAAATTGTTTTATTGATTTTAATGGTTATTTGTTTTTTGGTTTTAATTGGAACTTTTTTTTCAGAGGAGGAAGAAGTAATTTTAGAAGGTGGATGGAGAACTTTTTTTATGGTGATTATGTTTATAGGGGTTATTTTAATATTCATGAGTGCTATAAAAACTGAGGGTGGTAATTCTTGGTTAGGTAGCTCAATTGATTATTTGAAAGCAAACTTTGGAAGCACAGGTGTTAGTGCGTTAATACTCATTATTGTTATTATTGTTTTTATGGCTTATATAGTAAAAGATCCTAAGCCAGCAATTAAAAAAGATAAAAAAGAAGAATAGGAGGATGATATTATGCCATCTTATGGTATTGCACAAAGGTTCCTTATTTGGTTGGAACATGCAGGATTGACTGATGCAATTTTACCGTTTTTGTTAATCTTTACAGTAATTTTTGCAGTTTTTCAGAAAACAAACATTTTCGGTGAAAACAAAAAAAATATGAATGTTATGGTGGCATTATTTATGTCTCTTATGACTGTTGTACCTCATGTTATGGGTCGTTACCCAGCAAATGCAGATCCAGTTTTGATTATGAATCAAGCTCTACCTAATATCTCTGTATTAGCAGTAGCCATTATTATGGGTTTATTGTTAATTGGTATTTTTGGAGGAAAAGCAAGTTGGATTGGTGGTACATTCTCTGGAATTATTGCTTTAATGGCATTTGCTTCAATTGTATACTTCTTTGGTTCAGCAGCTGGATGGTGGACTAGTTTCCATGGTGGTTGGTGGAATAGTGATGTTACTGTTGCAATTATTGTAATATTGATATTTGCGTTAATAATATGGTTTATTACAAAAGAAGAATCAACTTCACAATCAACAGGTGCATTAAGAAATGTGATTGATGAAGTGGGTAATTTCTTCAAAGGTGGCGGAGGGAAATAGGAGAATAAAATGGCAACACCAATGATGGATGTATCCATGTTAAATTATTTTTCACCTATTTTTATCTTTGTTTTAATTTTTGCATTTGTATACGGTGCATTGCATAAAACAAGGGTATTTGGTAGTAATAAGATGTTGTCTGGAATCATTGGTTTAATCATTGCTTTAATTTTTGTTTTAATTACTCCTTTAACAAAAGTGGTGTTAATAATTGCACCATGGTTTAGTATTTTATTTATTTTTCTTATATTTGTAATAGTTGTGTTTAAAATATTTGGTGCAACTGATGATAATATTACAACTGTAATTAGAAAATCAGGATTATTACAATGGACATTAATTATTATCTGTTTTATTATTGCAGTTGGTGCATTAGCTGCTGTATTTGGTCAGCAAAGTTTAGAAGAAGGCTATGGCACACAACAACCAGGAATAGGAGAAGGTGGCGAAGTTAGCATAGAGGGAGAAGTTATTTCAGTTGGTGCTCCTGGTTATCAACATGCAGGAACTTCAACAGCTTCTGGTAATTATGGTAGTAATGTTGCAGCAACTCTGTATCATCCAAAAACCTTAGGTGTTATATTTATTCTAATAATAGCAGCACTAGCTGGTGGAATGTTAACTGGCAGAATGGCACCAAGTTGGCCTTAGATATTAATTCTTAATTTTTTATATTATATTTTATTCCTATTACTTTCATCCCCACCAAACAATTAATTCTTTAATATAGTATAATAAAGTAGTATAAAAAACTAAATATTTATATATTGGTATATGTAATAAGTATACTAGTTTAGTACAGGCTATGATAAATTAAACAACAAAAAAGGTGTGATATATTATGAAAATTCAATTTTTAGGCTCTGCACAGGAAGTAGGAAGAAGTTGTATAGTGGTAAATGACTGGATGTTATTTGATGCCGGCATTAAAATAGGTAAAGGAGCAAGTGAACATCCTCAAGATTTTTCTGAAAAAGATATTAAAGCAGTATTCATTAGCCATGCACACCTTGATCATACTGGGGCATTGCCATTATTAAATCATATGGGATTAAGATGTGTAATTTATGCAACTAAGATGACAAGAGCAATAACAAAAATATTGCTGGCAGATTCTATTCATATTGAAGAAATCAAAGGTCAACATCCAGCTTATACAGAAGAAAATATTAATAATATTCTTAGTTATTTTAGTTATACAGATTTTAACAGATGGTATGAAGAAAAAAGTATTAACATGAGATACAAATTCTATAATGCTGGACACATTCCAGGAAGTGCATCAATTCTTGTTGAATTTGATGACAGCAATAAAGGAGGGCAAAGAAGGAAAATATTTTACACAGGAGATATTAATGCAACTGATACTAATTTAATGCAAGGTTTAACATATCAAAAAGATAAGGATCTAAGAAATGTAGATGTAATGATATCTGAAACAACTTATGGTGGTAGAGATCATCCTAATAGAGAAGAACAAGAGAATGAATTTTTAAAAATAATAAGTTATACTCTTAATAATCATGGTTCTGTATTAATTCCAGCTTTTGCAGTAGGGAGATCACAAGAAATTTTATTGATGTTAGCTAAGAAGAATTTTAATGTACCTATTTATTTAGACGGGATGGGTAAAAAAGTAACAGACCTTTGCCTAAATCAAAATAAATTTGTAAGAGATGGAAAGGCATTCCGAAAAGCAATTGATAAAGTCGAATATATTAAAGATCATAAACAAAGAAAAAGAATAGTACAAAGTCAAGCAATAATAGTTACTACTTCAGGTATGATGGATGGTGGTCCAATAATGGATTATATCAAATATTTTTATCATGACAAGAATAATGCAATACTATTAACAGGTTATCAAGCAGAAGAAAGCAATGGCAGAAGATTATTAGAACATGGTTATGTGGAAGTTGATAATAAAACCTATGATGTTAAAGCTTTTGTTAAGAAATTTGATTTTTCAGCTCATTCTGGACAAAAAGAGTTAATAGAAATGATTAAAGGGATTAATCCTAAACATTTGATCTTAAACCATGGTGATCCAGAAGAAATGAATGAGTTTATTTTGAAATTAAAATCAGTAAAGGAAATTCATGTTCCAGTATTAGGAGAGGTTGTGAGAGTTTAGAAGGTAAGGAAGGTTGGGAAGGTAAAAAAACCTCCTAACCATCTGAATCATTCAAATCCTCCCAATCTTCAAAAAAAAGAGGTAGACAAAATGAAGTTAACAGTAAAGGAATTTGTAGAGGCAATAGAAGAAGAAGAGTTATATAAGCTTCAGTATGATCTAAATAAAGGATCAATTGGATTAAAAAGTTTAGTAGATGAGAAAATAAAGGCTGTTGAGAACCTACCAAAAAAGTTCTGTGCAGTTTGTGGTGATGGATTAGTAGATAAAGAAGGAACTTTCTCGATTATTTTTAAGCATGAAAAGTTAAAGAAAAAAGCAAGTTTTTGTGCAATTGATTGTATGGAGTTTTTCATTTCAAAAATTAAGAAAGCAAAAGAGTTAGAACCAAGTAAAATAAAGTCAAATATTGAAAGAACAAATGTTTAGGACTAAATAAACAAAACATGGAATTACATAATTTAACTTTAAAAAAACTATATGAACATTATAATAGTTCAGAAAATGGTTTGACTAGATTAAATTATATTAAAAATAAAAGAAAATTTGGTGCAAATGAATTAAAAAAAGAAAAAGGGATGAGCTTATTCCAAATATTTGTTTCTCAGTTCAAAAATACATTAATTTATATCTTATTCGGGGCTGCAATTATTTCTCTTGCATTTGGAGAATGGATTGATGCAATTGTTATCATGCTAATATTAATTGTGAATGCTGTTGTTGGATTTTTGCAAGAATATAAAGCTGAAAAAAGTATAGAGGCATTACAAAAATTAGCAAGCCTAAAATCAAGAATAATTAGGGATGGCAAAGAACAAGTAATAGATGTTAAAGATGTTGTTCCTGGAGATATAATTTTATTAGAAACAGGGGATAAGATTTCAGCAGATGCAAGACTAGTTGAAATAACACATTTTGAAACACAAGAAGCTTCCTTAACTGGTGAATCTCTGCCTGTTAAAAAAGAAGTATGTGAGTTAGAAGATCATACAGCATTAGCTGAAACAAAGAATATGGTGTTTTCAGGGACAATTGTAACTCATGGTAGAGCAAAAGCATTAGTTGTTGCAACTGGAATGAACACAGAAATTGGAAAAATTGCTAAGCTAGTACAGGCCCAAGAAATTAAGAAAACCCCTTTACAAAAGAAACTTAAAATATTTGGTAAAAAATTAGGATATGGGATAATTGTATTGTGTTTAATTGTATTTGTTGTTGGATCATTTCGTTTAGGATTAAACTTAGAATTATTTATTACAGCAATTGCATTAGCAGTTGCAGCTATTCCTGAAGGATTACCTATTGTGGTTACAATTTCTTTAGCTTTAGGAACAAAACGAATGTTAGCTAAAAATGCTTTAATGAGACGATTATCTTCAGTTGAAACTCTTGGTAGTGTAAGTGTAATTTGTAGTGATAAAACAGGAACATTTACTAAAAATGAGATGACTGTTAAAAAATTATTTGTTAATAATAAAGTAGTAGAAATTACAGGGACTGGATATAAAGCAACAGGAGATTTTTTAATAGCAGGGAAAAAAGTTGATCCTAAACAATTTAAATTATTATTAATGATTGGTGCCTTAAATAATAATTCTAAATTTGATAAAGAAATAGTTATTGGTGATCCAACAGAAGCTTGTTTACTTGTTTCAGCAAAAAAAGCAGGTATGAATATTAATGAATTAAATCAAAAAAATCAACGATTAGATGAACTTGAGTTTACATCTGAAAGAAAAGTAATGACAACTATTCATAAAACTGGGAAAAAAAGAGTTGTTTTTATGAAAGGTGCTCCTGATTTTGTTCTAGAAAAATGTAATCGGATGCTGATTAACGGCAAAGTTAAGAAGATGACATTAGATGATAAAAGAAGATTCTTAGAAATGAATAAACAATTTGCTTCTCAAGCATTAAGAGTTTTAGCGTTTGCATATAAAGAAGATGATCATCCAAAGAATTATGAAAAAGCTTTGATTTTTGTTGGATTACAAGGAATGATTGATCCCCCAAGAGAAGAAGTTAAAGAAGCAATTTTAAATTGTAAAAGAGCAGGTATTAAAGTTGTTATGATTACTGGTGATAGTGAAGATACAGCTGTGGCAATTGCAAAAGATATTGGTATATTAGATAAAAACTTATGTATTAGTGGAGATGAATGTAATTATTCTAAGACAGGAAAAGAACTTGATAAATTAGATCTAAATAAAGAAGTTGATAATATTGTAATTTATGCAAGAGTTAATCCATCTCATAAAATGCAGATTATTGAAGCTTTACAAAAAAGAAATAATGTAGTAGCAATGACTGGAGATGGTGTTAATGATGCACCAGCATTAAAAAAAGCAGATATTGGTATTGCTATGGGCATTACTGGAACAGATGTTAGTAAAGAAGCAGCTGATATGGTATTAGTAGATGATAATTTTACAAGTATTGTAAGGGCTGTTGAAGAAGGAAGAGTAATCTATGATAATATTAAGAAATTTATTATTTATTTGTTATCATCAAATATGGGTGAAGTATTGGCATTATTTATTGGTATAATGATTGGTTTGCCTTTACCATTAATTGCTTTACAAATATTATGGATTAACATGGCAACAGATAGTTTGCCTGCTTTAGCTTTAGGTCTTGAAAAAGCTGAAATTGGTATTATGAAGAGAAAACCACGTCATAAAAGAGAAAAGTTAATTAATATAAATACTGGTATGTATATGTTATTTTTAGGAATAATAATGATGGTTGGTACATTAGGATTATTTTATTATTATCTTGTTAAACAAGGTTGGAGTTTTGGAGAATTACTAGCTAGAGATAATCCCATTTATGTGTATGCAACATCTATTTCATTTACAACCTTAATGATGTTTCAAATGTTTAATGTGATTAATTGCAAAACATTGAAAGAAAGTGTGTTTAAAGAAGGGTTATTATCAAATCTGTGGTTATTAGGGGCAGTTGTAGTTTCAATTCTAATGCAGATTATTGTATTGTATACCCCACTTTCAAATGTGTTTCATGTAACTGCTTTAGGTTTTATAGATTGGATAATTATAATTGTTGTTTCCTCATCTGTTTTATGGATTGGGGAAATTATTAAATTAGTAATGTTTAAGAAAAATTAAAATAGGTGAAATCATGAATGAAAAAAATAAGAGTAATGATGAAATTTATGAGAACTGGCTAAAGTATATGGAAGTAAGAAAGAAAAATAAAGATTAAAAAGGTGAGTAATATGATAGGTAAAGAAGTTTTTGATTCAAAATATTTTTATTCAATGTTAGCATTCATCTGTTTAGTTATTATTGGATTGTTAGCTTGGAATATCTGGATCCCTTTAATTGTTGTATTACCAATTGCAATTATTATTCCTTTATTGATTACTCTTGGAGCATATTTTAAACATTGGCAAGGTTTTATAGGTGAATGGAAAAACTTAACATATTCAACTATTTATGCAATTACAACTACAATGGTTGTATTTGTTGTAATTTCTAATCTTGGTTTTATTATATTAAAAGACTTTTATAATACATTATTATTAACAACTATTTTTATATTTATACTTGTTGCAGTATTTGTTTATTCAGTTATTTATTTTAAGAAGAAATTAGTTAAAGCACCTTTTATTTCAAGACAAGTTGTTGTTGATATGGTTGTTGTTTCAATAATTATTTGTTTAGTATGGTCTAGTGTTTTTTTAATTTTAGTTGGTGGTGGATTATATGATAAATATGTTGTTAGAACAGAAGAAAGTATGAAACAAATTAATGATGATATGCAGAACTATAAACTAACTGCAGATGAGAAAGGATTAATTGTATTTAATGAATTAGGTGCATATTATGATGTTAATGTGATTCAATCAAACAAAGCAATAGAAGATATTAAGAAAAAAGAAAAAGCAAAACCTATTATTGCAAGTTGTCTAGTAGATGATTGTTTTGAATTTGTTGCTGAGAGAGTATTAATAAATTATGATTATGCTATAACATCTTTAATCTTTAAAGAACAAATGAATAATGCTAGAGAAATAGCTATTGAATTAAAAGAAAATGAATTACATGGTAATACTATTGAATCTTCTGGTATTAAGGATAAATCTAAATATTTTGAACTTTTAGGTAAAGGTATTAATAATGAATATTTTATTGAAGATGTTGATGAGTTTGATGTTTTGTTGTTGAAACTAGAGAATGATTTTAATTATGATGAAATGCAAGAGATTAACAAGAAAATGGAAGATATGTTTGCTAATCTTGGTGGTATGGGTGATGTCGCTGGATTACTTTCTGCTAAATCATTATTAATGAAAAGTTTTAATAATGTGTTTTTACATACTAATTTTGCAGAACAAATGTTTGTTGTAATTGCTAAAATTGGTTTAAATAGCAATAAAAATACTAAATTAAATCCTTTACTTGATAAAGTGTATACTAATAAAGATGTTGAAGAAACTAGTAATGGTAAAATTATTAGAAATTATCTATTTTATAAACATACAGAGAAGAGAGATGATCTGGACAAGTAAAAATTTATATATAAAAGATTATAAATAATAAATATAAAACAAAAAAGGTGATAAAATGGCAAAACATAAACATTCTATGTATTTAGTGGTATTAGTAACATTAATGCTTTTATTTGGATTAGTTGTGGTATTAGATGGATGTAACACAGTAGTTACAGATAGTGTAGTTGATACAAATGAAGATGGTGGAGAAGATGTTACAGCTGAAGAAGGTGAAGAAGTAGTAACTGAAGATGGTGATTTAGCTGGTATGGCAATCAGAAGAAAAGCTGCGACTCCTCCAACAATGAAGGCCCCAGATTTAAGAATAAAAAGTGTATATATTCAAAGTGTTGATAGCTTTTTTCGTATAAGAGCAAAAATTAAAAACTTTGGTAATTCTGATATAACTAAACCTTTTGAGCTTAAATTAACCACATTAAATGATAATGGGGATGAATATGAATATAATTCTCATACTGTTCCAAGTATAAATGCAGGAGAAACTAAGTTAATAAATATAATTCAAGAATATGATTATAATCTTCTTAATAACAAAGGGGTACTTCCTTTTAAAGTAGAAGTTGATTCACTTAATCAGGTGTTTGAATCTTCTGAAACAAATAATGTCTACAAGAAAAAATTAGTGGCAGATCATGAATTAAGACTATTAGATGTAGATTTAAAAATTGTTTCAAAGGAAAAAAATCTGATAAATGCTATTATAGAATTTAAAAATGTCGGTATTAAGGATATTACTCATCCTTTTCACATAAAAATTGCTTGTATTGAAAGTGGTGTTTTAAGTTATACAAATACTGATGTTGAAGGTTCTTTGATTCTTGTTGATTCAATTAAATCTGGAGAGAAGAAAATAATTAATGAAGACATTACATATCTTCCTGAGTGTAATCATGAATCATATATTGAATTTGCTGTTTTTTTAGATCCTGATAATATTCTAAATGAATTATCAAGATCAAATAATCAGAAATATGAAAGTGCTTCATTTTATTAATTTTTTCTTTTTATTTTTTCCAACAATACTTTACCCATTTCTTTTTGATAAATGGTAATGTTAATGTTGAGAGCATAAACGCTACACTAGGAACAATAGCATTTAACCAAGGTTTTTGGATATTAATAGCCCACATATAAGCACCAATTGCTAAGAAAGTGAATAACATTAATAATAATCTTCTAGAATAACTTGTTTCCCAAGCTTTGTTACCCTCTACTGACTTATTCCTATATCTTATTTTGTTGATTTCTGATTCTAATGCTTTTATTCGTTTTTCTGTTTTTGATGGCATATTATATGTCTTATTGATTTTAATTTAAATAATTTTTGTTAGTTATATAAACATAATCCACAACCTTTAAAAATAACCATATTCTTTGGATTGGATATGAAGGATATATTTGAGATAAGGATACATGGAAGAGGTGGCCAAGGAGCTAAGACTGCTGCTCAATTTATAGTAGAAGCTGCTTTAAGTAAAGGTAAACATATACAATCTTTTCCTGAATATGGTCCTGAAAGAGCTGGTGCTCCTATGAAAGCATTTGCTAGGATTTCTGATAAGGAAATTAGAACATATGCACCTGTTGTTAATCCAGAAGTTGTAATTGTTATTGATCATACATTGTTAGATTCAGTTGATGTTACAGAAGGTTTAGGTGAAGATGGTGTTTTATTAGTAAATACTCCTCATGATTCAGATTCTATTAAAAAGCAATTAAAATTTAATGGTAAATGTATGACTGTTGATGCTACTAAAATTGCAATTGAAGCAGTTGGTAGAAACTTGCCAAATACACCTATGATTGGGGCTTTAATCAAGGCAACAGGCTGTATTTCAATGGATGATATTGAAGAAAGTATTAATCATAAATTCCTAAAGAAAATAGGAGAAGAAAAAACAAAAGCAACAATTAATGCTGTTAAAAAAGCTTATGAAGAAGTAAAATGACAAAACTAAAAACATACAAGGAAATTCCTATTGGTGGGATGATTGAAAAAGCTGGAAGTAGTGCTGAGTTTAAGACAGGAGATTGGAAAGCTTTTAGACCAATTTGGAATAAAGAAAAGTGTATACATTGTATGATCTGTCCAGTTTTATGTCCAGAAGATTGTATTCCTGTTATTAAAGGTAAAGATCCAAAAAGAAAAGAAACTGATTTTGATTATTGCAAAGGATGTGGGATTTGTGAGAAAGTTTGTCCTGTAAAATGTATTAAGATGGTAACAGAAGGTTCAGAAGAGTGTAAAGAAAAAGGTGGTGATAAGTGTGACTAATTCACCAAAAACAAAAGCATTAACAGGTGCTCAAGCAGTTGCACAAGCAATGAGACAAATTAATCCTGATGTTGTTAGTGTTTTTCCAATTACACCACAAACAGCTATAATGATGCAGTTTTCACAATTCCATGCTGATGGTTTAGTAGAAACAGAATTAGTTAGGGTAGAATCTGAACATTCAGCAATGTCATGTTGCGTTGGTGCAAGTGCTGCTGGAGCAAGAGCAATGACTGCTACTGCATCAGCTGGTTTAGCATTAATGTGGGAAATATTAGGTGTTGCTTCTGGATTAAGACTACCAATAATAATGCCAGTTGTTAATCGTGCATTATCTGCTCCTATTAATATTCATGGAGATCATTCAGATGCAATGGGTGCAAGAGATCAAGGATGGATACAAATATTTTGCGAAAATGGGCAAGAAGCTTATGAAAATACAATGTTAGCGGTAAAATTAGCAGAACATAAAGATGTTATGTTACCTGTAATGGTTTGTCAAGATGGATTTATTACAAGTCATGGTGTACAAAATGTTAATTTATTTGAAGATAAGGTTGTTAAAAAGTTTGTAGGTGATTATGAACCTAAAAAATGGTTGCTTAATACAGATGATCCAGTTACTTACGGTCCTTTACAATTACAAGATTATTATTTTGAAACACAAAAACAAAGAGCAGATGCAATGTTAGCTTCTAAGAAAATTTATTTAGAGATTGGAAAAGAATTAAGTAAAATTACTGGTAGTAATTATCCATTATTTGAAGAATATAAACTCAAAGATGCAGAAGCTGTTATTGTTGTTATGAGTTCAACAGCCGGAAATACTAAAGTTGTTATTGATAAAATGAGGGCTGAAGGTAAAAAAGTAGGGTTATTAAAACCAAAATTGTTTAGACCATTTCCTTATACGGAAATTGCTAAAGCATTAGCTAATAAAAAATATGTTGCTGTTCTTGATAGATCTGAAAATTATGGTGCAAATGCTCCTTTGTTTGGAGAAATAAAAAATGCATTGTTTGATTCTGTTGTTTGTGGTGATAAAGATGTTTGTGTTCCTAAATTAAAAAGTTATATTTTTGGATTAGGTGGAAGAAATATTTTTGAATCTGACATAGAAGATGTTTTTGATGTGTTACTTTCTGATAACTTTGATAATAAAGTTGGTTATATTGGCTTGAGAGGAGAAGAAAAATGAATTATAAAGAACTAGTTAATAAACCTCAAAAGTTTGCTCCTGGCCATAGAAGTTGTGCAGGTTGCGGATTTCCACCAATTGTTAGGACTGTATTGGCATCAACAGATGACCCAATAGTTGCAGCTTGTGCTACTGGTTGTTTAGAAGTAACCTCTACTATTTATCCGTTTACTTCATGGGGAATTCCTTTTATCCATAATGCTTTTGAAAATTCAGCTGCAACTATTTCTGGAGTTGAAGCAGCATACAATGCATTGAAAAGAAAAGGCAGGATTCCTAAAAATAAAAAAATTAAATTTGTTGCTTTTGGAGGAGATGGCGGAACATATGATATTGGATTGCAATCATTATCCGGGGCATTAGAAAGAGGACATGATTTTACTTATATCTTATATGATAATGAGGCTTATATGAATACTGGAATTCAAAGAAGTAGTTCAACACCTTTTGGTGCTTCAACAACAACTGCTCCTGCTGGTAAAGTTCATCAAGGTAAAGAAGAATGGAAAAAAGATATTATGCAAATTGTAACTGCTCATCATATTCCTTATGTTGCACAAGCATCTGTTCATAATCCTATTGATTTATCAATGAAAGCAGAGAAAGCTTTGAACACTCCTGGTCCTGCATTCCTTGTTGTGTTACAACCATGTACTTTAGGCTGGAGATATCATCCATCAATGACTATAGATATGGCAAAGATGGCTGTTGAATCTAATTTCTGGCCATTGTATGAAGTTGAAAATGGTAAGTATAAATTAAATTATAAACCTTCAAAAGCAATTCCAATAGTTGATTATCTAAAACCACAAGGTAGGTTTAAGCATTTGTTCAAGCCTGAGAATAAACATTTGTTAGATGAAATGCAAAAAAAAGTTAATGAAAGATGGGATGAGTTAGTTAAGAAGTGTGAATAATTCTTTTTTTGTTTTTTTTGACAGGCCGACAGGCTCTTTTTGTTGTGATTTTTTTTAAATATTTTCATTTTTTATCTGGTGAGTTATTCTAATAATGAAAAAACAACAACATAGGCACGGACGGACATTTTTCTGCGAAAAATATCCTACTCGGCTTCGCCTCGCCCGGCCATGTTGTTTTTTCAAATAAACAACTAAATTTATAAATTCTATACCTTACTTTAATACTAATGATCACTAACAAAGCCTATTTTAAGGAATTAATCTCTAAGTTAAAAATAAAGCCATTAACAGATAGGCAAGTTTCTAGATTTAAGATGGACTTATGTAAAAAACATAAAGTTAAGCAGATGCCAACTAATATTCATGTTTTGTTAAATGCTGATGAAAAATATCTTGGAAAACTAAAATATTTGCAAACAAAACCAACTAGAACTATTTCAGGTGTTTCAATTGTAGCATTGATGACAAAACCATTTCATTGTCCACATGCCAAATCTTCTAAATCTAAATTAAGTAAATCTAAGAAAGGTCCTTGTATCTTTTGTCCTGGTGGTCCTAAAAGTAAGATTGGAAATGTTCCTCAGTCTTATACTGGTAATGAACCATCAACAATGCGTGGAATTAGAAATAAATTTGATAGTTATTTAAGTACAATGAATAGATTAGAGCAATATGTTGTTCTTGGACATAATTTTGATAAGATTGAATTAATTGTAATGGGTGGAACATTTAATGCATTCCCTAAAAAATATCAAGAAGATTTTGTTATGTATGCTTTCAAGGCAATGAATGATTTTAGTAAAATCTTTTTTGATTCTAAAGGTAAGTTTAATGTTATGAAATTTAGGGAATTCTTTTTATTACCTGGGGTTGTTGGTGATCCTATTAGAACAAAAAAGATTCAAAAGAAGTTGTTAGAATTAAAGAATAAAGTAAATGGGAAAAAAGTTAAAACAACTTTAGAAAATGAGCAGAAAAAGAATGAAAAAGCAAAAATTAGATGTGTTGGATTAACATTAGAAACAAGACCTGATTGTATTGATAAAAAAACAGCAAATGAAATGTTAAAATTAGGAGCAACAAGAGTTGAGTTAGGTGTGCAAAGTGTTTACGATGATGTTTTAGATTTTGTTAAAAGAGGTCATGGTGTTTCTGAATCTATTAAGGCAACAAAATTATTGAAAGATTTAGGTTTTAAAATTAATTATCATTTAATGCCTGGTTTACCTGATAAAAATGGAAAAGTAATAAGCATAAAAAAAGATTTAGCAGGGTTAAAAGAGATTTTTGAAAATTCTGATTTTAGACCAGATATGTTAAAATTATATCCTTGCATGGTAATGCCAGGTACTAAATTATTTAATTTATGGAAAAAAGGTAAGTTTAAGGCTTTGACAACTGAAAAAGCAGCAGAATTGATTGCAGAGTTTAAGAAATATGTTCCTGTTTATTGTAGAATTCAGAGGATTCAAAGAGATATTCCTTCGTATATGGCAAAAGCAGGTGTTGATAAAACTAATTTAAGGCAATATGTTGAAAAAATTATGAACAAACATGAAAAAGAAGCTAAAATTAAAGGAAAAAATAAATGCAGATGTATTAGATGCAGAGAAGCAGGACATGTATTTAGAAAACATAAATTAATTCCAAAAGAAATTAAGTTAATTGTTCGTGGTTATGAAGCTTCTAAAGGTGTAGAATGGTTTATTACAATTGAGGATAAAAAACAAGATATTCTTTTAGGCTATTGCAGATTAAGAATAGCAGATAAAGCTTTTATCAGAGAATTACATGTTGTTGGAGAAGCTGTTGGTATTGGTAAAGATAAAATAGCAGGGAAAAGCAAAGTAAAAGCAACACAACATAAGGGTTTAGGTAAAAAAATGTTGAAAGAAGCTGAGAAAATAGCAAAACAATTTAATAAAAAGAAAATAATTGTTATTTCTGGAATTGGTGTAAGAGATTATTATAGGAAATTTGGTTATAAGAAAGAAGGCGTTTATATGGTGAAGATTCTTAAGTAACTTGCTAATTTTACTTGTTTTTATATAGTAGTACTACCCTACAATAATACTAAAACTATTTAATAACTATTACATATCTATATATAAATCATATAAAGATAGTATTATTTATATTATATATACAATGTGTCGGGAAAAAAGGGTGGTAAAATGAAATTAATGGTTAAAGAGTGCTTAATTAAAAATCTAAATGCTGATGTTCTTGTAATTCCTGTTTTTAAGGATATGGAAAATAAAGAAAAGATGTTTGTTGAGGTTAATAATATTCTTAATAAACTACTTTCTCAAACAATATATGAAAATCCTGATATTGGGGAAGAAGGAAAATTTCATATGTTCTATACTAATTCAAGATTAAAACTAAAAAGAGTTTTGTTAGCTGGTTTAGGAGAGTCTGATGAATTAGATTTAGAAAAAATTAGAAATCTAGGTGGGAAATTAGCTGCTCACATAAAAAATAATTCTATGAAAGATGTTGCATTTCTAAGTTTTGGTTATGATCTTAAGAATGTTACAATAGAAGCTGCATCTAAAGCATTAGTAGTTGGTTTTAAACTTGGGGATTACAAATATGAAGAGTTTAAAACAGAAAATATGGGTACAAAAGAAGCAGACAAGGGAAAAAAGAAATACAAAGGTATTAATTCATTGCTTTTTGTTCCACAAGTTAAATCTGATCTAAAATTGATTGAAAATGTAATTAAAGATGCTGAGATTGTTTCAAATAATGTTTGTATTGTAAGAGATTTAGTTAATAAACCTGCAAACATGTTGTCACCATCTCTTTATGTGAAAGAAATTAAAAAAATATTTACAAAATCAAAAGTTAAGGTTAAAATATTAGAAGAAGCTGCTATTAAAAAAGAAAAAATGGGTTGTATTATTAATGTAGCAAAAGGCAGCGTCGAGAAACCAAAATTAGTTGTATTAACTTATTCCCCTCCAAAAGCTAAGAAAACAATTGTTTTTGTTGGTAAAGGGGTTACATTTGATGCTGGTGGAACTAATTTAAAGCCTAGCCAATATATTTCTAACATGAAACAAGACATGGGTGGAAGTGCTGCTGTTGTTGGTGCTGTAAAATCAGCTGCAGAGATGAAATTTCCAATTAAAGTTATTGGAATCATGCCATTAGTTGAGAATTTAATTAGTGGAACAGCAATGAAAACTGGAGATGTTATAACTGCTGCAAATGGAAAAACAATTGAAGTAGAAAATACAGATGCAGAAGGAAGATTAATATTAGCAGATGCATTACATTATGCAACTAAATTTAAACCATATTGTATTGTTGATATTGCAACTTTAACAGGTGCTGCAAGTGTTGCTTTAGGTAGTAGGTGTACATCATTAATGGGAAATGATCAAGATTTAATTAAAAATCTAATTGAAGCTGGAGAAAAAATGCATGAAAAAGCATGGCAATTACCTTTATTTAAGGAATATGATGAAGATATTAAAAGTGATATTGCAGATCTCAAAAATATGGGTAATCCAGGTGGAGAAGCAGGAACAATAATTGGGGGTATGTTCTTGCAAAACTTTATTGGGGAGAATAAATGGGTACATCTTGATATTGGTGCAACAGCTTTTACTGCTAAACCTAATGCGTATAAATCAAAAGGTGCAACTGGTGTTCCTGTTAGGATGTTAGTTAAGTGGATGAGAGGATTGTTTTGATTTGTTTGATATGTTAATAACGTAAAAAACAATAATCAATTTAATATAATACTAACGTAAAAAACAACAACATCATTGGCACAGACGGACATTTTACTTTGTAAAATATCCTATTCGCCTTCGGCTCATCTGGCCATGCTGTTGTTTTTTACTTGAGAAAATAAAAATATTTAATAAGAAAGATTAATAGTTAAATAAATTTTCCTGTTTTTAGAACTCAATAATCAAATAAACTCTTTTGTTTCTTTCCTGATATTAGCTCATCAAACTTCTGATCGAAGAATCCTAGAATAGAATCAGCAATTGGTTTTAGTTGTTTATTGATATAATGGTCATAATCTACTTTAGATTTTAATTTTTGAATTGGTTCTGGACCATTTTCTGTAACTACATATTTAATTATAGTGGAATCAATCTTATCTAATAATCTTGCTGCTTTTACATGAGGTGGTGTTGTTTTAACATATTCTTCAAGAGGTTTTCTTAATTCTTTTGTATAAATTAGTAATTTATCATGTTTTCCAGATTTAAGGTCTTTAACAAATTTAATTATATAATCTGAAACTTCTTTATCATGAAATATTTTATCAAGTAATTCTAATTGAAATTCTTTAGCTAAGTCTGTCCAATCTCTTCTTACAAATTCTAAGCCAACAAAATCCATGTCTTCTTTAATTTTTATTTTTCCATTCTTGTCTTTTTCTCTAATAAGTTTTAATCCTGCATATCTTTTCTTTGCTCCAACATCAGTTCCCCTCAACTTTGGCATGATAAACTTTTTGTAAATTTTTTCATATTCCAATTCTAAGAAACAAGGCATGTTATACCAATCTTTAACAGTTGCTTCCCAATATTCATTAATGAACTTTTGTATTTTTTCTCCTACTTTGTCTGCATCTTCTAATGTTTTTGCTTTTACGTCTACAAAAATAGAATCTGTATCACCATAAATAACTTTGTAATTTCCATCTTTCACATCCATCTCTTCTACTCTTTTTACAGTTTCTTGAATTATATAACGTGCATAGCTAGTTATTGCATTTGCTACATCTAAATTAAAAAATCTGCAATTTGGATTAGCAAGTACTCCGAAAAAACTATTCATTGTAATTTTAATTGCATGGCTTGCTGCTGTATCTTTCTTTTTCTTTGCTTCATCTCTCATTCTCCATAAATATTCAATTAAATTTGGAAGAACTCCTACTTTTTTGTAGAATCTTGCTTTGTTTGGGGCTTTTATTTCTCCTTTTTTACCTGTTTCATCAAATCTTAATGGATCGATGTTAAATGTTCTAATAATACTAGGATACAGGCTTTTGAAATCTAATACTAAAATATAATCATAAATCCCAGGTGATGATTGTTTAACATAGCCACCCTTTATTCGTTCATCATTATCATTATATCTTGAGGATGGTGCTACAATTTTAAGTTTTTTAGTTTCTCTTAAATACATTGAATCTAAGCTAGCAATAGAACCTGATACACGATCTGGCTGCATACCTGTTAATATTGATCTTTTAACTGTTAGATTGATTAAATCTTTTTTCTCAAAAATATCATATACAAGCTGTGAATCTACTAAGTTATAATCAACTACTTTTTGTGGATCTGTCTTATAAAGATTAATTATTTCATCAGCTCTGTTATTTCCTTTGATTAATTTACCTTTGCCAAGAATTGTTTGTGCAGCTGTTTCTAGTTTGTAGTCATCTAATCTAATAAAATTATTTTTTAATAATTCAATTCCATCTAACACTTGTCTTCCTGCAATATCTGCATTAGATGATCTAAAAAAATCAGCTTGTATTCTTACTTTTGATTCCCAATCTGTTCTTCCAAGTATAAATGGGATTTTACTTTTTTTGAATCTTTCTCTTAATACATTTAAATCAAAATCAATCACATTCCATCCTGTTAATATATCTGGATCAATTTCTTGAACTTTGTCTTTGAAATATTGTAATAATGCTGCTTCATTTTCAAAACAAATTGCATTTTTTAATTTTCCTGTTTTTTTTTCTTGTTTTTGATCGTAAACTATGAAAACTTTTTTGTAATCATCTGTATATAATGAGATTGATAATAGTTTGGTGGCATCTTCATTAGTTTCAATATCAAATGATAGGATTTTTAGTTTTGGTTTATATTCTTTTGTTTCACTAAACTTTGGATTTTCATAAATTCTATTAACAAGGTTTCCTTTTTTGTAATCTCCTTCTATATTAGTAATACCTTTGATGTTATTATCCATCATAAATCTATATGTGAATCTAACATCTGCTTCATAACATGGTATTTTGTTATCTTCTAATTCTTTTCTTAATCTGTTAATATCATTTGGTAAATCTAATATTATTTTAGAAACTTCTTCTTCATCAAAGTTTTTAGCTTTTCCTTTGCCTGTTTCTGCTGTAATTTTAATTTCTTCTGCTATTTTAAGTGCTTTATCTAATTGTTTCTTTTTCACCCAGAAATATGGTCTGAATAAGTTGATTGATAAGAAACTTTCACCATTATCTAGTTTTCCAAATAAATAAACATGTGCTTTATTATCTATAATCCTATATGTTGGATATACTATGAATGCTTTCATGATTATTTTAGTATATTTTGATGTTTATATTGATTTTGGTTGAAATATGGTATTTGAGATAATTTGAAATCCAACAACATGGCCGGGCGAGGCGAAGCCGAGTAGGATATTTGCTTGCAAATGTCCGTCCGTGCCGTTGTTGTTGTTGTTGGATTTTCAAACTAAATAACTATTAATTACTTTTTTTAGTTTTCCATAAACATATTCCATCAATGGTTTTAGATTAATAATATCTTCTTCATTGTATTGTATAAGTAGGTCTAAATACTCTTTATCACCTGAGGCAAGAAAAGCACGCCATAGATCAATTGGGTTTTCTCCATAAGCTTTAAGATGTATTGGTCTTTTTATTCCAACTTCTTCTTCAATCATCTTCAATCCTCCTTTTAATCCTATTTTTTTGCATGCGTGTCTTAGATCAATATGTGCTAATTTAGGTATTGTTTTTGGATAATATTTGTTAATATTGGGGATATCATGGCTTGAGCCGTTAAATGTGATGAGGAGTTTGTATTTTTCTAATTCTTTTCTTAATATGTTCATATCTAGGTTTATGTTCTTGACCATTGTTTTTGTTTCAATGCCATCATACAAACCAATTATTGTTATGTTTTTTCCGTGTTCATAACTTTCAATATCTAAAAAACAACATTCATCTTTGAAATATTCATATAATCTCCATGTTTCTGTATTTGGTAAAAGTTTTTGGAAATAATAGGAGTTCTCTGCTCTTAGCTCTTCTTTTGCTTCTCTTATTTTCATGTCATAGAAAGCTTTTGCCTTCTTTGAAATACCTTTTATTGAATCTGTTTTTAGAAATTGATTCCAATTATTGATGCCTTGTTTCCAAATATTCTGCTCTTTCTTATTGCTGATTTTAGGTAGGAAAATAAAAGTAGATTGGATCATAGGATTATTATTTTGTAGTTGTATAAAAAGTTAATTAGTTTGCGCTAGAAACTTTATGGCAGAATTCTCTAATATGTTGACAGAGTTAATGATTGGAATTGGTGAATCTTCTTTTTTTATTAGTATTGGGAGATCTGTGCATCCTAGGATGACTTCTTCTACGCCTTGTTCTTTCATATCTTTAATTAGTTTAATCATAAATACTTTATCACTTTTTTCAACTTTGTTATTTATTATTCTTAAAATTATTTTACTTAAAACATTTTGTTCTAATAAATTTGGTGTTATTAATTCTATGTTGAATTTTTCTAGTTCTTTTTCAAACAATTTTTCTTTAATTGTTTTTGTTGTTGCCAATAATCCTATTTTCTTAATACATCTAGAATTACATTCTTTTGCACATTCTTCTATGATGTTTAGTATTGGTATATTAGATATTTCTCTAAGTTGATCTATGAAAATGTGTGCTGTATTGCAAGGAATTGTAATTAAATCAACTTTGTTACTATTATTATTTAATCTTTTAACTGCATTTGAAAGTAATACTAGGTATTCCTCTGAAACATTTCCTGTTATCAACTGTTCTTCAGCAAATCTTGATACAGGCAAATTTTCTAGAGTTATATCTGGTTGTTTCTTTGTTCTTTCTTTAACCATATTATTTATATTAAGGCAAAATTGGCAGCTAGTTTCTGTTCCTAATCCTCCAATTATACCTAATCTTTTAGCTTTCATACTATCACTAACTTAAGTAATCAAACTTGCCATATATATTTAATTGAATAATATTCGAAAAACAAGCAAAAAATATATAAATAATTGAATATTATTCAACTTTATGTGTAAAATGGGGTAAAATAATGAAGGATATCAAACAAAAACTAATCAAACTCTTTAAAGAAGGATATTGTACACCACAGATAGCTAGGATTGCAAAGAAAATTAAAGAGCCATCTACAACAATACACTATAATATAAAAAAATTAGAAAAAGAAGGGGCTGTAAGGGGATATAATGCTGTTTTTGATTATAAAGAAATTGGTTTAGGCTATTGTACATACTTATTTATTAGATTGAATACTGAAAACTATGATAAATCAGAAGATATTGCTAAGCAAATTGCAAAGTATGAAAATGTTGAAAGTGTAGATATTGTAACTGGACAATATGAAATTATTGTTAAGCTAAGATGTAAAGATAGTGATGATTATTATGTTTTTGTTCAAAGATTATTAAAAAAATATGGTATAGCAAAAGCATTCTCAATGACATCACTTAAACAAGTTAAAACTGAGTTTGTTAATTTGTAATTATTATTTTTATATTATTTATTCAATCCTTTTTTATTCTAATTCAAAATAAACTCTTCTATTATTTTTGCCTTGATTCTTTGATTTAAGAAATTTTAATTTTCCTACTTCTTTTGTATTAGCAACATGAGTACCACCATCAGGTTGAATATCAAAACCAACAATCTCAACAATTCTAACATTTGTAATATTTTCTGGTAAACCTTTTGCCAATCTTAAGAATTTATCAACATCTTCATTCTTATCAACATAATAAACTTTATTTTCATGACCTTCAGCTGCAATTTTGTTTGATTCTGCGATATAATTAGCTAGCATTTCAGGATTGTATTCTTCTACTGAGAAATCAATTCTTGATCTTTCAATGTTTAATTGGTTGCCTGTAATCATTGCTTTGCATTCTTTATGTAAAACACCAGCTAAAATATGACATGCAGTATGCATTCTCATTAATTTGTATCTTCTATCCCAATTTAGTTTGCAAGTTACTTCATCTCCTTCATTTAAATCAGAAAGATTACAATCAACTTCATGGCTAATTTCTCCTGAGAATTTTCCTACAAACACAACATTGAATTCTTTTCCATCAGATTTTTTTGTAATAACACCTTCATCATGTGGTTGTCCACCAGAATTTGGATAAAAAGCAGATTTATCTAATGTAATGAATAATGTGTTTTTATTTTCTTTATCATTATTTTTAATACTAACAACCTTTGCATTCCATTCTTTTAAGTATGAATCATCTAAATAAAGTGTTTCTGTCATAATATCACCTAAACTATGAGAACTAACTCACGTTTTAATATTTTTTGTTGATTTCATATGTTTTTTATTCTTTTGATATCTTTTAACAATAAATAAAACTATAAAATAACTTAAAATGGATATGATTATTCCATTTATAATACTACCTACTAAATATCTTCTGCTAAAATTATAGACTAAATCAACAAACACCAAGTTATATTTAATAACAGGCACTGCTCCAAATAATAAATCTCCAACCTTATGATTTAACCAATAGATTGGTATTGAAACAATTGGGTTCCAAAATAAAATTGCACCAAATAACGATAGTTTGCTAATCCTTTCAAATATTAAAACTAATAACAAACCAATCAGAATATTAAAACCAGGGGTTGGAAGAACAGATATGAATGTTCCAATAGCAAATCCTAAAGCAATTGAATGAGGAGTTGTTTTAAGTTTAATTACCTCATTGAAATGATGTTTCATTAAATTTATTATCTTTTTCATAATCTCAATAATTATGTTCATCTAATTCATTGTTAGGATCAGTATCTTTATACTTCTCATAGTGATCTCTACATAACTTTCTACCTTCCCATATCTTAGAAGCCTTTCTTGTGCAATTATAATCTTCACATTCAGTAATTTCTTCATCAGATTCAGACATCCTAAATAGTCTTATTGAATTTAAACTTAACCTAAATTCTTTTATTAAATAATTAATAATATTTTCATAATCTATATTATATTTATAATCAAAAATAATCTTTACTTTTCTATTCTCTCTTTCTGTATCCATTACAATTTTACCGTTTTCTGTGATTATAATTGATATAAAATAATTCTTGTTGATATTATAACTGATAGGTCCATCAACTAATTTTGAAGAAGTAATATTCATGAGTTCTTCTAATACTTTGTTTATATATTCCTTTGTAAGCAAGCTTTCATCAATATTTACACATGAAATAAAAGTTATATTATTTTCCATTGATAATAGAATGGTGTTATGCTTTTTATACTTTCTCTTAATGTTGTTTTAAACTTTATTGTTTTGCGTAACCTTTATAAACCAATCAATCACTATAGTTTATATGGCATTTTTAGAAATAATCACTGGCTTTGCTACTCAAGTTTCAGGTTTTCTTCAAACTGGTTTAGGTAAACCTATATTAATTATAATAATTCTGATTTCAGCACTAATCATTGAAAGGATTGTAAGAAAACTGCTTCATAAATCATTTGAGAAATCATCTAAATTTATTAAAGTTGATCATACTCAATATGCAGTACTTAAACATATAACAAGCGCAGTTATCTATATGGTTGGTATTGGTGTAGCAATATTTATGATACCAGCCCTTAAAACATTGTCAATATCATTATTTGCAGGGGCAGGTGTCCTTGCAATAGTTATTGGTTTTGCCTCACAAACTGCATTTTCAAATATTGTTAGTGGTATATTCATTGCAATCTTTAAGCCATTTAGGGTTGGTGATACTATCCAATTTGGAAGTAATAGTGACAAAAGAGGAACCATAGAAGACATAACTTTAAGACATACCGTTATAAGAAATTTTGAAAATAAAAGATTTGTTGTTCCAAACTCAATTATTAGTAATGAAATTATTGAAAACTATAACTTAGGGGATGATAAGATCTGTAGGTTTGTAGAATTTGGTATAAGCTATGATTCAGATATAGACAAAGCAATGAAAATAATGAGATCAGAAGCTATGAAACATCCTCATCTCTTAGATAATAGAAAAAAAGAAGAAAAAGATAAGGGGATTCCAGCTGTGGTTATTAGAGTAATTGGCTTTAGTGATAGTTCTGTTAATTTAAGAGCATGGGTTTGGACAAAAGATCCACCATCTGCTTATGAATTAGGCTGTGATCTGAACAAATCAATAAAAGAAAGGTTTGATAAAGAAGGTATTGAAATTCCTTTCCCTTACAGAACTATTGTCTATAAAGATCAAATCAATAGAGGAAAGAGATTTAGAAAATGATTGAAATATTTTATCTTGATAAAAAAGTAAAAAAGGCACAATTGAAAGATTTGCCTAAGTTAAAAAACAATAAGGTATGGATTGACATATTTAAGGCAAGTAAAGAAGATATCCTTACTATTGGAAAAATATTTGATATTCATCCTTTGACAGTAGAAGATTTAGTTACCTCAAGTACAAGAATAAAAGTAGAAGAGTTTCCAAATTATTTGTTCTGTGTATTTTATGGTCTTCTAAAAACAAAAGACATTGCACTCAAAGAGGTTAATTTTATCCTCGGAAAAGATTTTCTTATAACTAATCATAATCATGATTCACCTGCTTTTCAAGATCTAAAATCAAATCCTGAAAAGATTGAGTTATTGTTTAATAAAGGTGTGGAATTCATATTTCATAGGCTTTTGGATAAAGAAATAGATAATTTTTCTCCAATATTGGAGACAATAGATGATGATATTGAAACTATAGAAGATTCAGTTGCAAAGAAAGCAGATTCAAAAATGCTTCAGAATATTCTTAAGATGAAACGTAAAGTAATTCTGCTTAAAAAGACTGTTATTCCACAAAGAGAAAAAATCTCATTTATTGCTAAAAACGATTATAAGTTTATATCAAAAAAAAGTATACCTTATTTCAGAGATATCTATGATCATTCAATAAGGGTTGCTGACAGTATTGATAATTATCGGGAAGCAGTTGGCAATACTTTTGATGTTTATATGTCTACTTTATCTAACAACATGAATGAAGTCATGAAAACATTAAGTATTATTGCTACAATTGCTTTGCCATTATCTGTTATTTCTGGGATTTATGGAACAAATTTCACAAAACTACCTGGTTCAGGTTTTTTATATGGATTCTGGACAATGATATTTGTAATGGTACTTGTATCTGTGGGCATGCTTTTATTTTTTAAGAAAAGAAGATGGTTCTGACTTTTAGTTTAGTTCTTATTTGCTTTATTCTATTAATATAATGGTATGTGCATAGCTCCTTTTATGATGTTGTTACTGCCTCAAATTTGTTATAGTGGCATTGTGTTTTTATTATGTTAGGAACTGAAATCCAATTATATACCCTAACATATTATTTTAGCAAGTTATACTTATGTGATTTCAGCCACTATAACCGGTAGTAACAACATCTCTGTTAGGAGCTATGCATATACATATAACAACAAATTTTATATAAAATTACATCAATAAACCAATTATGGAACAAAAACAGTGGGATAAACTTGCTGAAAAGTATCATGATGAAGTAATTAGTCCTTTTTTTGGAGAAGTTGAAAATCCATTAATTGATGAACTAAAGAAAATTAAAAATAAAAATAATAAAATAGTTGCAGAATTTGGATGTGGTTTGTTTTATTTAGGTGAAAAATTATCAAAAATGTTTAAACAAGTGCATGCTTCTGATTTTTCTTCTAAAATGGTTAAGAAAGCAAAGGAAGGAAATCTTCAGTTTACTAATATTAACCTTGTACAAGAAGATATAAGAAAAATAAATTATAAAAATAAATTTGATGTAATTCTTTCTGTAAACTCCTTATTAATGCCATCTTTAAAAGACATAAGTGTTTCATTTCAAAACTTACATAATGCATTAAAGAAAAATGGAACTTGTTTTATAATCTTACCATCGATGGAAGCTGTTATTTATCATGGACATTTGTTATTACATCAACAATTAGATAAACATGACGAAGCAACAGCAAAAAGAACAGCTAAAGTAATGTTTGAGCTTAATAAATATGATCTGTTCACAGGACATTATACAGATGGTAAAGACAAGCAAAAGTTTTATTATAAACATGGAATCATGCAATTCATGAAAAAAGCTGGTTTTAATGAAATAAAAATTTCTAAAGTAAAATATCCTTGGGGAAAAGAAGTAAGTGATTATGAAGATTTTCCTAATGAAGATAAATTATGGGATTGGTTTATCAAAGCAAAGAAATAATTAATATAACCAGCTTAAACCTTTTTTAACTAATTTTTCTATCTTTTGCTTAGAACTATCATCAAAATTTAATGCTCCACCATATTGAAATACTTTAGTTTTAATACCACAATATTGTAGAATGTCTTTTTTCATTATTTTTGCTGCTCTTTTCCCCATAAATAAGCATGACATGAAATTATTCGCACCACTTGTTATAAAAACAGCTGCTTTTCTACCTTTTAGCAATCCTTTTGGATAACCATTAACAAATTCAAAAGCAAATTTTGAAGTGAAAACACGATCAATAAAACCTTTCATAATAGCTGGCATTGAGTTCCACCAAACAGGATAAATGAAAATTAGTTTATCTGCATTTGTTATTTGTTTTTGTATTTCTTTGTTTTGCTTTGAAATAGTGTAATTACCTCTTGTATAATGTTCTTTTTCATGTAAAAGGGGATCATATTTCATTTTGTATAAATTAAGAAGTACAATGTCTGTTTCTATCTCTTTTAAACTTGCAATTACATTATTTAGGATCTCAGCACAGTGTCCACCTGTGTCTGGATGTGCATATATTATTAAAGTTTTCATTATTATATTTACTTAACTTATTTAGTTAAATATTTTTCTGTTTATTCTAATGTTTATTAAGGTATAAGTAATTTAATTTTAATTATTCTGAATTTAAACATAAAAACATTGCAAGATCCTCATCTGCCTTTAATGAATGTGGTGCATTAGCTGGCATAAAAATAAATACACCTGGCTCAAGCTTAATTTCATTATTAAATAATTTGAATGTGCCCTTTCCTTTTAATATTTGAACAAATCCTGCTTTTGTAGATGTATGTGTATCAATGTCTGTACCTTTTGCTAAATTCATTAATGTATAATTATAATTTTCTGATTTTGCTAATACTCTACTATTTATTCCACCTTCACTAAAATTCATAATCTCATTTAGATTAATATTAAATCCTTCCTTCATTTGTTCATTTAGATTTTTATTTTTTTCATTTTCCATTTTTACACCCAGTTTTCATTTACAATATTTCCTTGTATACCAACAACAACTGCTTTTATAGGTATCTTTCTTTCAGCGTTGTCAACTGCTGTCTTTGCTATATGCAACAAGCCACCACAACAAGGAACTTCCATAATCATTACAGTTAATGTATTGATTTTTGCTTCATCAATAAGTGCTGTTAATTTTCCAATATAAATTTCTTGTTCAGAATCAAGCTTTGGACATGCAATTGCTAAACTTTTATCTTTCAAATAATCCTTATGAAAATCAGCTAATGCATATGCTGTACAATCTGCTGCTAATAATACATCCTTATTTTGAAAATAAGGTGCATGAGGTGTTACTAAATGTAATTGAACAGGCCATTGTCTTAGTTGAGAAGTTCTTTTTCCTGATTCATCATCTTCATTATTATCTACATCTTTATTACTAAAATCTTTCATTGCCATGCCTGGACAATTACATTGTTTGTTTCCTGGCTCTTTATCATCATTCATATTCTCTTCCTCGCTATTTTTTAATGGGTTTTTAATATTATTATCTTCTAAATATTCAAGTGCTTGTTTCAAATATTCATTCTCATTGTGATCTATCATGTGTTGTAAATGAGCCTTTACAGTATTCATGCCTTGTTTTACTATTTTTTCCATTACTTTTTTTTCATCATAAGGCTCTGCTTCTCTCTCAACTATTGTTATTGCACCTTGAGGACAATGGCCTAAGCAATTACCTAAACCATCACAAAATAAATCACTAATTAATCTTGCCTTATTATCTATTATTTGTAAAGCACCTTCATGACAATTTGGAATACATAAACCACAACCATTACATTTATCTTCATCTATTTCTACTATTTTTCTTTTCATTTATGTTTCACCCTTGGTATTACAATTTAATTGATTAATATAACATATAAGTAAAAAGAAGTTGTTTATAAAACTTAGTCTATGGATTATGTGTTTATCATTTTATTATAACTATAATTTATAAGTTTTGAACTTAGGACCCATGTTAAATATAATAAAAAAAGAAAAAATTATTGTTAAATCAAGCCTAATATTTTTTGCTTTAGCTAGAGGAAGGCTTGATTAAACAATCCTTCAAATTTGCCAATTAATATTAAATTTTGGGCAAATTTGAATTACTTACATTTTTTACATAGTAAGTTATCCAAACTAAACTTTCCAGCACCATAACCAAATAATAAGACCATTGATGCAAAGAAAACTACTACAAGTTCTCCACCATTAGTAAATGGATTTAAACCATTTGGCATATGTCCCATAATAAAAGCAACAATCATTTGGATTCCACCTAAGGCAGCGAACACTCTTGTGAATAATCCTAATGCAATAGCTATTCCACCTACTAATTCAACTAATCCAGCAATAACTCCTAACCAAACTGGAATACTCATTGCACCAGCGAATCCTGATATAGTAAAATCACTCATGAATCCAAACTTCATTGCACCATGCATTGCAAATAACAATCCAATAATTACTCTAAAAACTAAAAAACAATAATCACATTTTTTTTCACATTTCCATAATTTACATATTTCTAATGTCATCTTTTCACCTCTTTTTTTATTAAATAATTATATTTAAATACTAATATATATGTAATTAATCTTATTTTTTTATAACTTTATGGCCGCCAAATTGATTTCTCATGGCTGCAATTAGTTTTCCACAAATATTTTTCTTAGTTTTACCTGTTTTTGTCTTTGCTGTTCTTGACTTTACCCTCATTAATCTTGCTTGATGTAGTACAGGCATGTCTGCAAGACCTTCTAGTTCTTTCATCTCGTCTTCAGTTTCTCCTTTTGGAACAGTACAAGATATTTTATCAAGATATCCTTTTGTCTTGAATGATTTCCATAACCAACTTGATAATTTTCCTGCAATTATACTTCCATTTGCATAAACTTTTGAAACTTCCTTAAGATCAGTATTAAATTTTGGTTTATGTTTTTCTATTGCAAGGAAACCTTCAGCAAGAGCACTCATCATACCATATTCAATTCCATTATGGACCATCTTAACAAAGTGGCCTGCTCCAGCATTTCCCATGTAACCATAACCATTTTTTGTACACATATCTCTAAAAAGGGATTCCACTTTATTGAAAACTTTCTTGTTTCCTCCAACCATCATACATGCCCCATTTCTTGCTCCTTCCATTCCTCCTGAAGTTCCACAGTCAAGAAAATGAATTCCTTTTTTCTTTAATAGTTTGTTTCTTCTTATCGAATCTTTGTAAAAAGAATTACCTCCATCAATAATAATATCACCTTTATTAAGCAGAGGGATAAGTTTTGCAATAACCATATCAACTGGTTTCCCTGCCTTTATCATTATCCAAATAACTTTTGGTGTTGTTTTTGAACTTGGTAATTTTTTCACTAACTCTTCAAGACTATAGGCAGGTATTGCTCCTTTTCTTTTCATCTGTTTTACAGGACCAAATGTACGATTATATGCTACTATTTTGTTTTTTTTCTCAATAAGATTAAGAACCATATTTGATCCCATTCTTCCTAATCCAATAAATCCTATTTTCATTTTTTCACCATTATTTTTTTATTTCACTTTCAGATGCCATTCTCTATTATCTTTCTCTATTAACTTATCAGCTTCTTTAGGATATGTTCCTATTTTATATTTATGAAGTTTTGTCTTCTTATTTTTTATTGTTCTGTTAATTGAATTTTTAATCTTATCAATAATTTTCCATTGTTGCTCAATTTCATCTGTTCTTACAAAAGTAGATTGGTCCCCTATAATTACATCATTTAGTAAATTTTCATATGCAACTGGACTTCCAGGGCCAAAAGTGCATTCATGACAAAAATCCATTTTTACTGAGGTTATATCAGGTTTTCCTGGGATTTTTGCATTGAGTTGAATATAAAATCCTTCTTCAGGTTGTATTTGTATTACCATATAATTTGGTTTGAAATTACATACATTGCTGAATAAAAGACATGGTGCTTCCTTGAATTGTACATAAATTGAAGTAATTTTATTCTTCATTTTTTTGCCTGTGATAAAATAAAAAGGAACATTTTTCCATCTTCTATTTTTGATAAACATTTTAGTTGCAGCAAAAGTTTCTGTTGATGAAGCTTTGCTAATTACTTTTTCTTTAGTATAACCTATGTATTGACCAACAACAGTATCTTCTTTAATTTTTGATGGCTTTATAGATTTTAAAATTTTAACTTTCTTATCTCTTATATAATCACCAGTCAGCTTTTTTGGTGTATCCATTGTTGCAAGAGATAGCATTTGCATCATATGATTTTGCATGACATCTCTTATTGCACCATATTTGTCATAAAATGCTCCTCTTTCCTCAATACCAACATCTTCACTAAGAATAATTTGTACATGATCAATATGTTTTTTGTTCCATAATGGTTCAAGAATTGTGTTTGTAAATCTTGCTACTGCAATATTTTGGATTAATTCTTTTCCAAGGTAATGGTCAATTCTATATATCTGTTTTTCTTTAAAGACCTTTGTTATGCATTTGTTGATTTGTTTTGCAGATTTTAAATCGTGACCAAATGGTTTTTCAAATACTACTTTTGTCCAGTTTTTCTTAAACCCTTGTTTTTTTCTTCTTTTTTCTTTTGTTAAACCACATTTGCTAAGATTGTCAGCAATTACTTTAAAATGAGATGGTAGTGTAGCAAGATAAAATATTCTATTCCCTGGAAGTTTATGTTTTTTCTCAATAGATTTTGTAAATTCTTCAAGCTTGCAAAATCCTATATTATTATAGAAATCTGCCTGAAAATAATACATTCTTTTTTCTAATGTTGACCATGTTTTTTTATTAAGCTTTTCTACATACTTTTTTGATTTTTTAAGAATAAGTTTAGGATTTGAATGTGCTCTTCCAACTCCAACTATTGCAAAATCTTTTATTTTTTTATTTGCAACTAGATTATGTATTGCTGGAATTAATTTCTTTTTTGTAAGATCTCCTGTTGCACCTAAAATGACAATCAAACATTTGTCTTCCATATTTAACCTCCTTTTTATGTTTTAATGAATAAATATTAAATAGTTTAGAATTGCTTAACAGCACTAATTATTGCTGAAGCATCAATCTTATATCTTTTTCTAAGTTCTTCAGGTTTTCCAGATCTTGGAATTTCTTTAATGTAAAGATGTTTAAGTTTTATTGATTTATTATTAATTTTATTTGTAGATGTTGCAAATACTTCAGATACAACTGTACCAATTCCACCAAAATAATGATCCTCTACAACAATAATATTTCCTGAACATTCTTTTGCATTCTTCAGTAATGCTTTTTTGTCAATCGGTTGTATTGAGTATAGGTCAATTACTCTTGTGTTTATTTTCTTTTCTTTTAATTTGTTATGTGCTTTTAATGCTTCATACAAAGTTACACCTGCACCAATGATTAATATTTTATCTCTTTTGCTTTTCTTTATAACTTTAAGTCCACCTAAAGGAAATTTTTCTGAATTTTTATATATTGTTGGGGTTTTTTCTCTTGTTGTCCTCATATATGAAATCCCTTTATGTTTTGCCATCTCTTTAACAAGTTTTTCTGTTGAAATAGCATCACAAGGATATAAAATAACAGAACCAGGTATACTTAAGAACATATTTATATCTTCTAGTCCCATTTGTGATGGGCCATCTTCTCCAATACTTACTCCAACATGGCTACCCATAATCTTAATATTTGCTTTTGAATAAAGAGCCATTCTTATAAAATCATGTGCTCTACTTAAAAAAGCAGAAAATGTTGCGGCAAATGGTATTTTACCTCTAGCTGATAATCCTATTGCCATTCCAATCATGTTTTGTTCAGCAATGAATGATTCAAAACTTCTTTTTGGAAAGTTCTTGAAAAACTCTTCAGTCATAGTTGAATTTTTAACATCTCCGTCAATAACAACAGCACTTTTATTTTTTTTACCTAAATTAACTAATGCTTTACCAAATGCAGATCTTGTTGCAATTTTTTCTCCTAATTTGTAAGTATTATTCTTGAAGTTTTTGAATTTATATGTTACTTTTTCATACTTAATGTCTGATTTTAACTTAAGGCTATTTATTCCTGGTTTTTCAAGTTCTTTAAGTGCTTTTTCAAATTGATCTCCCTTAAGTGCTTTTCCATGCCACCCTTCTTTGTTCTCAATAAATGATATGCCCTTTCCTTTTAATGTCCTTGCTATTATTACTGTAGGTTTATTATGGTGTGTAGATGATTTAGATTTTTTTAATGCATTTAATATTTCTGTTACATTATGACCATTGATTACAATAGTATTCCATCCAAAAGCACTGAATTTTTTCTGGTATGTGTTAAGATTATGGCCATGCATTGTAGGCTGTGATTGACCTAATCTATTGACATCAATAATTGCACAAAGATTATTTAACTTATAATATGACGCAGCATTTGCAGCCTCCCATACAGAGCCCTCTGCAATTTCACCATCTCCTAATAAAACATATACTCTTTTTTTTTCTTTACCTAATTTTTGGGCTAATGCCATTCCAACTCCTGCAGATAATCCTTGACCGAGACTACCTGTTGCTACTTTGATCATAGGCATATTTGGTGTGGGATGACCTTCAAGATTACTTGTGATTTTCCTAAGATTCATTAACTCTTTTACTGGAATAATTCCTGATTCTGCGTATGCAGCCCATAAAATAGGAGCAGCATGGCCTTTTGACATTACAAACTCATCTCCTTGTCTTAATTCAGAAAAAAAACAACAACTCATGATTTCTGCACATGAGAAACATGTTGTTGGATGACCTGAACCAGCAGCAGTTGTCGATCTAAGAGAATGAATCCTTAACTTATCAGCCATTAGCTGGAGTTTTTTTATTTTACTCATGGTGGTTTTTTACGACTTTTTACCTTTTCTTCTTCTTTTTAGTTGTTGTTTTAGTTTGACACCAACAGCCGTCAACTAACCACTTATACACTAACCAAAAGATTACTGAAAATATAAATGCTCCTACTATAATATATAATAATTTCCATAGGCCCCAGCTATATAGCATGTGTCCACCCTTTTTAGCAAAACAACTACCTTCTTCTGTACCTGCATATCCTGCCAATGCTATTGGTATTGATGCTAATGCTGGTAAAATATACATTATTTTGTGTTTCATGTTTGCACCTCTTTTTTTTGAATTAATTTATTCTTATTTTACTGTTATTCTTATTTTTTACACATTATTATCTTAACACTATGTAAATAATGATAAGATGTTCTTATATATTTAAATTTTCTCTTCTTTAATTCTCTTTCTAAGTCATAATCTAAGAATTTATTTGCTCTATTATAATCAGGTTCAAATATTCTTAAGTAAAGTCTAAATAAATTCCTAAATACTATGTTTTTTGGTTTGTTTAATTCCATAATTACAAGAACTTTATTTTTCTTTAAAAGTCTATATGCTTCTTTAATTATTCTTGCTCTTGGTTCTTCAGGAATCTCGTGGAGAGCAAAACCAATCATTACAACATCAAATTTATTTGATGAGAACTCAGTATCCTCAATATTCCTTCTCAAAAAAGAAATATTTAATTTCTTATTTTTTGCTTTTTTCTTGGCTCTTTTTAACATCCCATAAGATAAATCAATACCAACAATATCTGATTTTGGAAATAACTCTTTAGTTAATATTGCAAGCTCTCCTGTACCTGTTGCTAAATCAATTATTCTCTTTGAGTTTTTAGGGATCTGTCTAAGAGCTTTTAATCTTATTTTTTTTGCTTTGCCAAAAAGAGAAATATTAAAAATAAAATCATATAATTTCGGAACTAACATCTCAAAGCTTTCTTTGTAATATTTAGGTATCCTCATAATAAGAAAAATAAAAAAACTAATTTATAGCTTTTTCCCTTTTAACAATAAAGAATTACTAACAACACTCACACTGCTAAGGGCCATTGCTCCACCTGCTATCATTGGTGATAATAACCAGCCAGTCCATGGATATAATAAACCTGCAGCAATTGGAATTCCTGCAGTATTATAAAATAATGCCCAAAACATGTTTTGTCTTATCTTAGACATGGTCATTTTGCTTAATTTAATTGCTTTAACTACATCTAATAAATCATCTTTCATTAAAACAATTTCACCAGTTTCCATTGCAACATCTGTGCCTGAACCCATTGCTATACCAACATCTGCTTGTGCAAGTGCAGGAGCATCATTAATTCCATCTCCGACCATAGCTACTTTTTCATTCTTGTTTCTTCTTTTTAATCTTTTTTGAATTCTTTTAACATATTTAGCTTTATCTTCTGGTAAAACTTCAGCAAATACATTTTTAATATTAGCTTGTTTAGCTATTGCCTTTGCTGTTCTTTCATTATCTCCAGTAATCATATACACTTTTATCTTCATTTTTTGTAATTGTTTTATTGCTTTTGGTGATGTTTCTTTAATTGTATCGGCAACTCCAATTACTCCAATTAATTTCTTATTTTCAGAAAGCATCATTACAGTTTTACCTTGTTCTTCTAATTTTTGAATTGCTTTTATTTGAGATTTAACATTAACGTTATATCTACTCATTAATTTGGCATTACCAAAATAATATTTCTTCTTGTTAAGATTTGCAGTGATTCCATGACCAGGTATTGCTTTAAAACCAGTAACTTTTTTAAACTTAATTTTATTATCTTTTGTATGTTTTACAATTGCTTCTGCTAATGGATGTTCACTACCTTTTTCAATGCTTCCTGCAATTTCTAATAACTTATCTTCTGATATCTTTTGTTTTCCTTTTCCACTTAATGCTATTATATCTGTAACATCTGGAGTTCCTTTAGTAATTGTTCCTGTTTTGTCTAAAATAATTGCTTTGATTTTATGAGATGTTTCTAATGCTTCTCCACCTTTAATAAGAACACCATTTTTAGCTCCTTTTCCAGTGCCTACCATAATAGCTGTAGGTGTTGCTAGGCCAAGAGCACATGGGCATGCAATAACTAAAACTGCAACAGCTGCAATCAATGAAAATCTAAAATCTTCTCCAATTGCATAAAACCAAACTAAAAATGTGACTAATGCAATAACTAAAACAACTGGCACAAAATAACCTGCAACTGCATCTGCAAATCTTTGTATTGGTGCTTTGCTACCTTGAGCATCTTCTATAAGCTTAATTATCTGAGCTAATGTTGAATTTGCTCCTACTTTTGTAGCTCTAAATCTAAATCCACCATATTTGTTAATTGTTGCACCAACAACTTTGTCTCCTTTCTTTTTCTCAACTGGGATACTTTCTCCAGTAATCATGGATTCATCTACAGAAGTACTACCTTCAATAACAACACCATCAACTGGTATTTTTTCTCCTGGTTTAACAAGAACTATATCTCCTTCTAAAACATCATCAACTTTTACTTTTATTTCTTTTTTATTTCTAATTACAATTGCAAACTTTGGTTTTAAACCAATAAGACGCTTTATTGCTTCGCTTGTTTTACCCTTTGCTCTTGCTTCTAATAATCTTCCTAAAATAACAATTGTGATTAAAACTGCACTTGCTTCAAAATAAACATGTCCATGGCCTGATAAAACAACAAACACACTATAAAAGTAAGCAGCACTTGTTCCCATTACTATTAATGTATCCATGTTTGCACTAAATCCTTTTAATGCATTAAAAGCACTTTTATACATTGGCCATGCAACATAAAATTGAATTGGTGTTGCTAAGAACCACATAATATATTGCTGATAAGGTATTGGATCTTTCATGAAAAACATACCTAAAATAAATGCTGGAATTGCAAATATCATACTAAGATAAAATTTATTTCTTAATTTTTCATAATCTCTTTTCTTTTTTCTAGCTTCTTTATCATAATCTGTTTTACCAGTAGCTTCTTGAGCACCATAACCTTTGTTCTTTATAGTTTGAATTAACTTATTTAGATCAACTTTGTTCTCATCAAACTCAATAGTTGCTTTATTAGTTGATAAATTAACATTTGAAGTTGAAACTCCATTTACCTTGCTTAAGGCTTTGTTAATTATAGTTGAGCAGCTAGCACAATGCATTCCAGTTATATTTAATGTGGTTTTTTTCATTTTATCTGTATTATACCTCAATATGTTCTTTTATATTAATATTTATTGATTATTGCTTTTGTTAATTCAACCTTCAGTAAACTCTACTCCTGAATATAATGATAATTCTTCAAATGATTGTTCTCCAGGATATAATCTTCCATCAATTTCCCAAGTTGGAAATCCTTTAACTTCAGCAGCATCACATATATTACTTTCTTTATCACAATCTATATAATTAATATATTGAAATGATGCACCAAATAATTCTTTTTGGCTTTTACAATGACTACACCATTCTGTTCCATACATTTTAACACCTTCTTCTGTCAATGCTTTTGCAAATGTATCATATTTGCCAGGCCCTTGATTACTAGAGCAAGATGCAATTGTTAATAATGTTAAAACAAATAAAGTAAACAATAAATATTTTGATTTTTTTTTAAATATTTCGAATTTCATTTTATTATCCTCCACAACCACAACTTCCACCTGTTGCTGCTCCACAACTAGGACCTCCACAGCTTCCACCACAACTTCCGCCTTGTGGTGCTGGTGTATTATCAATTTCATTTTGTACTTCTTGTATTGCTCCTTCATCTCCTAAATTTAAATCATCTTTAACAATAAATGTTCCGGGAATCATACCCATCCAACAACTCCATCTTATTGTGCCAGATTCTGTTGGTGTGAATTCAATTACTTGTTCTCCTTTTTTAATATCAAATTCTAATCCATACTTTGGAACTTGAATTGCATTGTTACAACCAGTGATTTCTTTTCCATCAATAATCCATTTGACTGGAACTCCTTTTTTTAATATGAATTTATCAGGCTCCCATCCATATCTATTAACTTCCATTCTAATTTCCTGGTATCCATTATTCATGGTAGGGATACTTTTAGAAACTTCTCCTTCTGAACTTGATTGAAGTAAATCTTCAGCAGTATCTCCTGAGCCACTTACTAATTGAACCATGCTTCCTGCATCATAACCTGATCCAGTTAATACAAGACCATTGTTTAACATTGCTAGACCAAGAATAATTACTATTGCTCCTGATGCTTTTAATATCTTAGTTGTCATCTTGCTTGAAAGATAACTTGCTAAATATCCAAAACCTAACATTACAGGCAGAGTACCTAAACCAAATACAAACAAAAGTTTTGCTCCTTCTATCATTGACCCTGTACCTGCAGCCATAATATATATTGCCTGCAATGGACCACAAGCAATCATCAGACCATTAAGTAAACCAATATATAATGGATTAGAATGTTTTGTTGATTCAGTACTTACAAATTTATTTATGAATCTTGGTGTTCTAATACCTATTTTTCTTAATGATGGTAATATATTCAACATTTTCAATCCAAACAATATTAGAAATAATCCTGCAATTATTCCTGCAAATCCTCTCATTACAGGTGTAAATGCAATCAATGATCCTACAAAACCAAATGTTGCACCAATTATAGTATAAGATATTGTTTTGCCAAGTCCATACATTAAATGTGATTTATGCGAAGAATTGCCTTCTTGTGCATCTTTTGCAGTGTAGCTTACAACAAAGCCACCACACATACTAACACAATGAAATCCTGTTAATATACCAACAATAAATAATAATCCATAACCCATGTTTTGGCTTATTTGTGGGATGTTTATACCTTCTACAAAATTAAATATAAAATATCCTATAATAATTATGCCAATTATTCCAAATGTCCATGCTAATATCTTACTTGTTTTATCCCTTGAATCTTTTTTATGTGTTGTTGAAGTATTGTTATTATTTTCTTTTATAATATAACATGTATATCCTTTTTCTTCTATCTTGTAAAGGATTGTGTCAAGATCTGTTTTTGTTTTGTCAAATGTAACATGACCTGATTCTTTACTATAATCAAATTCAACTTTCTTAACGCCATCTATCTTCATAGCTTGCTTCTTTATAATATTGGCACAGCTTTCACAAGTTGTACCTTCAGCAATAAATTCTTTTTTAATAATGTTTTCTTCTTTTATTTTATTTTCGTCAGTCATTTTATTTACCTTTTAACCTTATAACCTTCTTTTTTAATTATTTCAATGATTTTCATCTTATCAACCTTACTTTCATCATATTCAATGGTTGCAATGCCTTTTTCAGCTGAAACATTTACGTTCTTAATACCTTCAAGTTCATCTAATTCATCTTTAATTAGTGTTTCACAGCTTTTGCAGTGCATTCCTTCAACATTTAACATTATTTTCATAGTATCCACCTCATTTGATATAAACGTTTTAATTATCTTTGTTTGGTGATATTGTTATTTGCACCAAACAACTAAACTTGATTAAGCACAATCTGTGCAATCTTTAAACTATAAAATCGAAACCCTTTATATAGTAATATGTGAAACTAGTTTCAGTATTAGAATTATTACTTTTTCTTTGTTTTGGAGTATGTTTTACACTCATGTTTCCTATGGAAATGAAATATACTTATTATTATTAATGTAATGCCTATGATTAAGAACAAGTAATTATACTTTGTTAAAAAAATCATTGATATCCCTAATGCTGCTAAAGCTGTACCAATTAATGGATATGTGCAGAAACATCCAAAACCTAGGAAACCTATTGCTGTTGATACACTGCCTATAATACTTTCAAGAATTGCTTTTGTTTTAGATTTCATTTTAATGCTTCAAAATAACAACATTAGTCATTCCACGTCTTTTTCTTTCAATAATATCTCTTCCTTCAAGCTTGTCAAGAATTCTTGTTACCTTAACTTTACTATATTCAGTATTATCAACTAATTCAGATTGAAATATAGTTCCTTTTGCTTCTATTATCTTTTCTAATATCAACTTTTCATCATCATTTAGCTTTGCCATTACTTTTTCAAAATTTTCTACAGTTACTTCAGTTGGTTTAATTTGTTCTTTTACTCTTTCAATTTTAGTAACAATCCTTTCTTCTTTACCAAAAAATATCAGATATAAACCAATAACAACTATAAATACAACAATCCCAATACTAATATTTGTCTGTGCCCTTAATGTACCCCACATAGGGCAAACAGTACCATGAGTACAAGCAGTATCAATTATACTACTTAATGCTCTGTTAAATGAAAATATAATAAAACCTATTAAAGCAGAAATTCCAACAATTACAATACCTACTATTCTATTTTTCATATTAATATTCCTTTTTTACTGATTTATATAATTTGTGCATTATTTTAAAACTTTACCTGTTTCTATATACCAAAGATATAAATCAAGTTGTGCCTGTGTTAATTTTGTTTTTTTACAAAGTTTGCTTAGCTCTTTTTCAATTTCTAAATACTTTTTTTGTGATAATGTTTTTGTTGCCTTACCTGTGCTTGTTTTTGTCCTTGAAATAATTTTATTTTCAACAAGTAAGTCAATAACATGAAAATCTAATATTGCAACATTATTATAACCAATGTTTCTTAAGAAATGTGATGATTCTTTCATTCCTAAACCTTTAATGTTTTTGACAATCCATTCCCTCTTTGTTTTTTCATTAATCTCTTTTGTTTCTTCATTGTTATTTGTTTTGAATTTATTATTATTAGTGTCTAGTACTTTTTTTAACTCATTTTTATGTTGTCTTGCTTCAACAATATATTTAGCACGCATATTTGGAAATCTATGGCCTAATTTTTTTAATTTACTAGCTAATTGCTTTTTTGTTAATGTTAGAAAACCACTATTTATTTTTTTCTGAATAAAAATACTTTTTTCTGCTTGAAAATTTGCAGTTAAAATACAAAAACAAAGTTCTTTGAATATATTATTTATTGGTTTCTTACCTAATATATAGAATTCTTTTATTTTTCCATCTATTATCTTCTTAATTTTAGATTTTTTGAGAATGTTAACCTTATAAACTAATTTTTTCATTTAATTTCCTCTCTACTTTAATTAGTTTTTTTGAGTAATCAAAAAATATAATGAAAATAAAAAATTAAGCTTTCCATAATCCATGAAGATTACAATATGCTCTTACAATAATTTTTTTCCCACAGCATTTTGATGGGTCTATACAACAAAACTCTGCTTCTGGTTTATCACCTGGTTTAAGAAATTCTTTGTAAGATTTACCACAACAAATAATCTCGATCCATTCAATGTAATGTTCTTCAGTCATAGGATGTTCAACTGAACCTTCTTTAATTATAACTCCTTTTCCATTTTTCTCAACAACTGGAACATGTTTTTCTTCTGCTGCATCTTCGGTGTTTTCTTGTTTTAATTCCATTGTTTGGCCACAACATACTAATTGTCCAACACCTTGACGAACCATTTCAACCATATTGCCACAAACATTGCATTTGTAAATTTCGTGCAGTTTTGTCATTTTTCATCCTCCTTTAAATGAAATAATAATCTCTCTCTCTTATTTTTCTAATTTTGCAATCTCTTTATCAAGGGTTTCCTGGTCAAATCCAACAATCATTTTTCCATTGATGTCTATTTGTGGGACTCCCATTTGTCCTGATTTTTGCATCATTATATGTCCTGCTTCCTGATCTTTTGAAACATCAATTTCGTCAAATTTAACTCCTTTTGATTCTAAGTATTCTTTTGCCCTTTTACACCACGGGCATGTTGGTGTACCATAAACTGTAACTTTTGCCATTTTTTATTTCCTCCATTAATAATTACTAAATTTATTATATTTTATTCATAGCATATGCATCTCTTTATTTAGTTTCTGTATTTTGGGCATGATTAAATACTCTTTTCGCCATTTCAGCATCTAAAATCATTAATCCATTTGGATCTTCATTAACTCTTTTTAATTTTTGTACTATTTCATCAGCTGAATCTTCTTCTTCAACTTGTTCTGTTACAAACCATTGTAAAAATAATTCAGTTGCTTTGTCTTTTTCTTCTCTTGACAGGTCTACTAAATTATTTATTAATTCAGTTACTTTTTTCTCATGTTCATAAGTATCATTAAAAACTTCCTGGATAGATTTCCATTCTGTTTGTGGCTGTTCAATCTTATCTAATATTACTTTACCTGCTCTGCTAAATATATATTCATATATCTTCATTCCATGTGAAATCTCTTCTTGTGCCTGCATTTTTAACCAATTTGCAAATCCTGGTAGATTAATAGATTCAGAATAAGCTGACATTGCCATATATAGGTAAGCTGAGTAAAATTCAGCATTTATTTGCTTATTTAAAGCATCTTGCATTGTTTTGTTTATTTCCATTTTGTTCCCCTCTTCTTCTATTTTTATTTGTATTAATCTATATGGGTTAACTTGATGTTTTTATATTTTACCCACTAAATCTGTACTTGGCTTAAGTGTTTCTTTGCCTGGCTTCCAATTCATTGGACATACGTTTCCTGGGTTTTTATTAACAAATTGAGCTGCTTGCAACTTTCTGATTAATTCTTCACTACTTCTTCCAATACTATTGTCTTGTATTTCAAATGCTTTTAATATGCCTTCTGGATCAATGATTGCTGTTGCTCTTAAAGATAAACCCTCATGTTCAATTAATGTTCCATATTCAGTGCATACCTTTCTTGTTGGGTCTGCTAACATAGGGAATTTTATTTTTTTTATTGTTTCAGAATTATCGTGCCATGCTTTATGCACAAAAGCAGTATCTGTGCTAATACTAATCACTTCTGTATTTAATTCTTTAAATTTTTCATAATTATCAGCTAAATCACCTAATTCAGTAGGACATACAAATGTAAAATCAGCAGGATAGAAGAATAATATGACCCATTTACCCTTATAATCTTCTAAGCTTAATTTTTTAATTTCATCTGTTGCACCATCATATACATCTTGATTGAATATAGGAGCTTTTTCATTTATTTTTATCATTTTAACACCTCCATGTGTATCTTATAAGTTAGAAGTGGGTTTATTAATATCTTATTACTATTAATTATAAGAAAAATAAAGAAAAAAGTTATAATTAACAAACCCATTCACAAACAGTAGAAGATTGATCTTCATATACATCTACACATTGTTCTGAAGTTAAAAATAAGGCATCTACTTTTTCAGATGTACATTTAAGACCACCAATACATACAGAACCTGTAACATCTCCTTTTTCATTAAGATAAAATTTACATATTCCATCTGACCCACAATCTAAAATAGCAACATCGTCTTCTAAAATTGGGGTTCCACATTCTTTGTTACAATTTACTTGATAAGAAGCATCCACTAATATTTCGGTAGGTTCACATTTTTCACCAACAAAAACTGAATCTGTTTTAGTTTCACAATAAAGTTTGCATTCTTTTTCAGCCACTTTTGGAGTATCAACTCTTACTATATTTGGGATAAATACCTCAACATCGTGCTTTTCTAATATTGCGTCTTTATTTTCAGCAATTTTTTTCTCATCTAATCCCCACCTAACTACTTTGGGATTCTTATTCTTGTATATTTTTGGCAGTTGTTCCTTTGGAATATAAATAAAATAATTTTTATCTTCTTGATCATCTCCACCTAAGGGGTTTGTAGTACTTGATTCACCTCTTGGAGGAGTTTCAGCTTGCTTTCTTTTGTCATTTCTATCATCATCTCTGCCATGTGCTAATCCAATTAAATTATTTTCATCATTAATGGTATTATCTGTATCATCAGAAACACAATCACCATTATTAACCATTAATACAATACCAATAACAGCTACAATAACAACTATTACTAGAAGATAATTTGAATATGATTCTTTTTTAATAGATTTAGATTGTTTAGCCATATTATCACCTTTTTATAGTATTTATAGAATATAGCTATATAAATGTTATTAAAAAAATAAATAAAAAAACATCAATATTCAATCAAGATTCGCATCCACAATTTTTATATTTGCCACATTCTTCTACATTGATGTTAATTTCTTCACAACCTTTTTTATTGAATACTGTTACTTTACAACTAACAGCTTTACATTCTTCCAAAAGTCGTTCACAAAGTTCTTCAGGTGTTTGAGAAGTCATTGCAATTTCATCTTCTTCTTCTTCAGTACAAATATCTCCGTAATTTTTACCATCTCCTTTAAGTTTAAATCCTACTTCAAAAGTACATTTTTCACCACTTTCACTATAAACAAAGCAATCATACTCTTCTGTACATACTTGTGTTGTACATTGAGGTGGATCATCTAATGGGCATGTATCATAACTAAAACCAACTTCTTCAGTAACTTCAGTGAAGGGTTCAAGACAAGTTATTTTCTTCTCAAAACATTTATTTCCATCTTGAAAATATTCGACTGGCTTATAATTTTTATTTGATTCAGTATTATATATTATACATCCAGTATCTTGAATTTTTTTTCTAAATCTAGTTCCAAATTGTTGTATTTTAGGATATGTATTATCAACCTTTGGAATAAATATATATGTTTTTGTTGAAGTACTGTCATCTGAACCTGGTATTGTAATAGAACCAGTATTTGCATCTTGAGATTCAGGTGTTGTTGTTTGTTTGTTTCTATCACTATTTCTACCATGAGCTAATCCAATTAAATTGTTTTCATCCTCAATAGTATTATCTGTATCATCAGAAACACAATTACCATTATTAACCATTAACACAATACCTACAATTGCAATAATTGCAACTATTGCTAGAAGATAATTTGAATATGATTCTTTTTTAATAGATTTAGATTTTTTAATGTTTTTTATTTTTTTAGCCATATTATCACCTTTTTATAGTATTTATAGAATATAAGTATATAAATGTTTTCTAGAATATTGGTAAAATAAAGAGAAAAATTACCCTTCAACAATCCAGGCCTCTTCTTCAGCATAGAAATGTTCTGGATTTTTGATGAAATTAAGAGATTTTTGAATAAATTCAAAATGTGCATTCTCTTGTTCCATTAAAAACTTCATAAATTCTTTTAATTTTTCATTTTCTGTTGCTTCATATTGCTTTTTATAGAATTCGTAAGCATTTGTTTCTAATTCTAATGCAACTTCATGTGCTTTAATGTCATCTTCACTTAATTCTGTTTTCTCCTTAAATTCTTTAACAGTCATATTAAAAAATTGTTTAACACCATCTAATTTATCTCCTTTTAACTCAATCTTTTCCATATCTGGATGTTCTTGATCAACATATTCTTGGATTTCTCTAATATGGTTTGTTTCTTGCTCTGCTAAATAAGAAAATGTTTTCTTTACAATTGGATTCATTGTTTTATTTGCAGTATCTAAATAAATGTCATGACCTCTTTTTTCAAACTCTAGAGCTTGTTGCATTGCTTCTTTAAATTCCATTTGTTTTACCTCAATTACAACATTCTTTATCTTCTTGTCCTTCTAAAGGTATACACGGAACTGCTTCAAAATAACTTTGTGGGTGGCTGCATGAAGAACATTTTTCAGGTGCTTCTAATCCATCATGTCTATAACCACATTTTCTGCAAACCCATGCAACTGGTTTTTCTTTTTTGAAAACTGTATTATTTTCTAGTTCAGAAAGTAACCATTTATATCTTCCTTCATGAAGTTTTTCTGCAACTGCAATAGCTTTAAGTCTTTTTGCAACTTTTGGAAAACCTTCTTCTTCTGCTTTAGCTGCAAACTCTGGGTACATTGTTGTATGCTCAAAATTTTCTCCACCAATTGCTGCATTTAAATTTTCAATTGTATTTCCTTTAACAGTTGGGGCAGCTGCTTCAACTATTATTTCAGATAGATCTTCTTCAGATTTTTTCTTTAAATCTTGAATCATATTAAACAACCATTTTGCATGCTCTCTTTCTTGGTCAGCTGTTAGCAGAAATATTTCAGAAATCCTTTCATAACCTTCTTTTTTTGCAATTTTTGCATAAATTGTATATCTGTTTCTTGCTTGGCTCTCGCCAATAAATGCCTTTGTTAAGTTTTTAATTGTTTCATTCATTTTAACACCTCTGTTTGTTATGCTTTTAATTTTAATAATATGATTAGTTATTCTCTTATTATATATAAAATTTATTGTATTGTTTATAATTATGTTGTATGGATAAAACAACTATTTATAATTGTATGGTATAGATAAAATTACTATTTATAATTGTAAGATATGGATAAAACAATAGTTTATAACTATATGATATGGATAAAACAACAACACCATAGGCACGGACGGACTAAAGTCCTATTCGGCTTTGCCTCATCCGGCCATGTTGTTGTTTTCCCTTTAAGAAATTTTATTTAGTATTTCAAATAATTTATTTAAATAATGAATCATCTTTTTTCTTTACCTATTAGGTATGAATTTCCGATAACTTTATATATTCCTAAACTAAATAAATTATTATAGTAAATTTGAAATATATAGATAACAAAAAAAGAGGTGAATAGTATGATAGAGTTAGGGGGAAATATTTTTCTAGATGGATTTAACGAGTTAAATGGTGGAGAAATGGTTATTATTAAAAAACTCGTCGGGAATTATGTTAAAGAAGTTACAGAAAAAAAAGGTGATTTTCAAAAACTTAGTCTTAATCTGAATACATCTAATTTAGGAGAAAAAGATGTTTTTCATTTGCAAGCAGAATTACATGCGGGTGACAAGTATAATTCAGAAGCAAGAGATGGTAATCTGTTTTTTGCAATTGATAAGGCATTGAAAGATATCAATACAAATATTTGATTTTTTTCTTTTTATTAATTAAATTTGTTTAAAAAATGAAAATTAATATTAAAAAACACATCAATAACAATCTTCTTAAAATAATTGTAAAGCCAAATTCTAATAAAAGTGAAATAATTGGTTATGATGATTCAAAACAAGGAGTTAAAGTAAATATTAAAGCACCTGCTGACAAGAATAAAGCAAATATTGAGGTTGTAAAGTTTTTTTCTAAATTATTAAAGAAGGAAGTTAAAATAAAAACTGGATTAACATCAAAAGAAAAAATATTGAAAATAATGTGAGAATATAAAAAAGAAATAATGTTTTAATTAATTTTCTAAACTATCCATATACTCTTTGAATTCTTTGCTGTCTTTAATATTTTTAGGGAAGTTTTTGCCAACATTTTCTTCAGCAACAAATTCACTTACATCCCATTTTTTAATTGAACCATCTGCTTGTCTTGCAATAACCTTGCCAATTTCTCCTTGAACAATTGTTCTTTTACACATCATACAAGGTTCTCCATAACTTATAGAACCATCTGCGTTTTCTCCATATAAATATAATGTTGAATCTCTTCTTTCAGCTGGGTCTGCACCCATCAATGCGTTTTGTTCAGCATGAAAACTTTTACATAGTTCGTATCTTTCTCCTGATGGGATATTTAATGCATCTCTCATACATTTTCCTATTTCCATACAATCTTTTGCTTTTCTAATTGCACCATTATAGCCGGTAGCAATTATTTTATCGCTTTTACTTACAATAACAGCACCAAAATGTCTTCTTAAGCAAGTGCTTCTTTTACAAACTGATTTTGCAATCTCTAAATAATAATCAATTTTGTTTGGTCTGATTTTAGGATTATTAACTTCTGTTGTTGAACCACAGCAAGAATCAACTTCTGTTTTTTCTGATACTTCTTTTTTCTTAATAAACTCTTTTCCAGTAATTTTACAATAAACTTCATTTAATTTTTCATTAAGTTCTTCAACTATTCCTTCATTTGTGATTGTAAAATCAGCAATTGCAATAGGTCCTGCTTTTTCTATGTTTTCTATTTCTGAATAATCTCTTGAGCTAGATTCATTATTAGTTAATGGTCTTACTTCTCTAGTGCCTAATCTTTCATATCTTTTTTTAGGTGATGTTTGAATAGCTAGAACTTTAAGCTGGTCTTGAAATTTCTCTTTCAAAATTTTGTATTCAGACCAGCTGTATAAACCATCTAGCACCACATCTTTGTTTTCTACTAAAAGTGTTTCAATTTTTGGAATATTTTTCAAGGCATATGCACCCATTCCAAATTCTTTTCTTAACCCTTCTCTTATTTCCCGCTCATTTTGCTCATTAATTTCTATATTATTTTCTTTAAGAATATCCATTGTAATCTGACCAAATCTGATATGTGCATAATTTTTATTAGTAAAGAATTCAGTAGCAACACTTTTACCTGATCCAGTTAAACCAACTATTGCAATTATCATGTTTTTAGATTGATTTTGAGTAGATTCAGTATTATCCATCTAAATCTGAAAAGAAATATGTTTTATATGTTTTATTGTAGTGGGTTATATGTGTTAGTGTAACATAATATCTAAAGTTTTGTAAATTGCTTGAGTTCTAGTTAATGCTATGGGTGTTCCAGTCATATCATTATTTAAGAGTCTTGTTGCTTTTTGTTTAATATGGAGTTCCCATCTATCAGTTAAATCTGATTTCTCACTTGAACGATGATACAAATATGCGTCAGCATCTATAGTCAATCTTTCAATATTATTCGACATTTGTTCATTACAAACAACTATTTTAATGCCTTTATAACAAGGACCACCTTCATATCTTGGTGTTAATACTTGAAAAAAATTTCTCGGATCATTATGGCATGGAATCCAGACAACAGCAGAAATATCTTCTAAAGGATCTTCATATTCTTTACTTCTTTTTACTATACCACTATTTGAATATATATCCTTATGTTGTTTTGCTCCTCTAGCTTTCATTGCATCATTAAAATGAGCAAAACTATATCTTGCATCCTTTTTGTTACCATATTCAAATAATTTTTGAATTAATTTGTACCTAATAAGTCTATTTATTTGACGATCACCATGAGTATGGGTTATTTCATTATGTATAAGAACTATATTTTCCCCTGGTTTTTCAAGTCTAACACACATTTCTGGTGATGGATCTGTTAACATATCTATTTTTGAGGCAGGTTGCATAAATTTATCATCTCATAAGGTTGGTTGGCAATTTGGTGTAATAATGTTTTTAAGTGTTTACTAGGTAAACTACTGCACTATCTTTAAACTACTATTTAAATGTTTCGTTTTTGACACTACTTTATAGTGGTTTCAGAAATGTGTTTTAACAAACTCAGAAATATGTACCCTAAGATCATCTAAACCATGGATATTTATGATTGTATGGTCTGCCATGATTATTGGTCCGCCAATGTTAAGATTTTCAATTTCAGAGAAATCTCTTTCAATTGCTTCTTTTTTATGTAATGGTCTATGGATCCTAGAACCTAATCTTAGATATCTAACAGGTGGAGGAGCATAAATAGCTAATATCAATAATCTCTCTTTGAAAATTCTATGCAAAAATAAAAATTCTTCCCAACTGTATAATCCATCAATTACAACATGATTAATTGTTAATGCTTTTTCAATTTCATGTAAACTTAATTTTGCATAAGCTACCATGCCTTCTTTTTCCCTTAAATATTCTCGCATTCTTTTTTCATTTTCTTCATTTTGCTCTAGGTTATTATCTTTGATGAGTTTATCTGTTAATGCTCCAAATTTAACTGTCTTAAAACCATGCATACCAAAAAATCTAGATGATTCTGTTTTTCCAGATCCTGGAAGACCTACAATTGCAACTATTTTTCTGTTCATGATTAGTTCTTTATTTCTGTTATTTATAAAAATTTGGTAATTTTTTGGTTTTTTTAATTATATAAGGGAAAAAACAACATGGCCGGGCGAGCCGAAGGCGAGTAGGACTTTAGTCCGTCCGTGCCTTAGTTGTTGTTTTTTCATTATTAATATTTAAATTAAAAAAATCACGGAAAACATGTCCTCCGGACCTAGTAAAAAAAAGGGATATAACCATGTTTAGCACAAAATTAATATACTTCAACCACTTAACAACCATTATGAGTGGGAAATTCATTATGATTGATGGTCTAGATGGTAGTGGCAAAGGTACAGTTATAGATGCATTAAGTGATTATTTGGAAATTAAAGGTAAGAAAGTTTTTGATTTGAGAAAACATTGTAAAGAACATATGGATTTTCCTGAATTTTCTGAACTATTAGAATATGATATTATTATTAATGCTGAACCAACTTATTCTCATCTTGGAATTGCAATTAGGGATGAGATTGTAAAAGATAATCAAAGAAAATATTCTGGATTAAGTACAGCACATGCATTTGCTTTAGACAGAGAAATTTTGTATAGGAAAGTAATTATTCCTGCATTAGAAGCTGGAAAAACTATTATCCAAGAACGTGGAGTAGTAAGTAGTTTTGTTTACCAGCCAATACAATTAGAAAGAATGAATTTACAAGATATTATGAATATTCCTGGAAACAGATTAGCATTAAAGTATGCTCCTTCATTATTAGTTCTTACTCAAGTTGATCCACAAGTTGTAATTCATAGACTAAAAGAAAGAACAAAAAAAGATCATGCTATTTTTGAAAAATTAGTTTTTCAAAGACAAGTTGCAAATAGGTATGAAAGTGACTGGTTAAAAAAATTGTTTGAAAGTAAAGGTAGCAAAGTTGTATTTCTAGATACTAACTATCCAAAAACAGTAGAAGATACTAAGAAAGCAGCTATTGAAATGTGGGAAAAGTATAATTAATTCTGAATATATTTCTGTATTAATCAACTTTATAAATAGGTAGCTGGTTCATTGCTTTTCTATGTCAAAACTATCCCTTATTCCACAGGAAGGAAAACATTTTCAGATTAATCCAATACCAGCCCCTTTTACTCAATCTGGATTGTATGGATTAGAAGTAACTATGTATAAGGATGGGCAAGAAGTTGCTACTTGCAGTTTAAGTCCTTATGTAAGTATGCATCCAGCTTATGAAGATCCAAGATTGAAAATTAAAGATATAGAAGGATTAGATCAAAAAGATGTTGTAATGTCTTTATTGGAAGTTATGGTTAAGCATATACAGACTCAGGCAACAGAAATAGGGTCTGATGTTAGGCATACACCTATTTTATCAGGGCTAAACGGCTTGACTGATCCAGTAAAAAGTGCCTTATTAACTTTAGGATATGAACAGAAAGATCAATCTTATCATAGAATTTATACACCTATTACTGAAACATCTTAGTAAGTTTTATCTTGTTTTCTACTTTTGTCTTCTCTACAATCAAAATATTTATATACTATAACACACTCTATATCAATATAAATAGTTAATAATATATTATTTATTATCGTACAGGGAAGAAAAGGAGGGGTTACTATGTTAAGAATGAAAAGAATAACAGAAAGTTATGACATGAAAGTTTTTACTGATTCAGGAGAATATTTTGGAGATGTTGAAGAATGTATTCTAGCAACAAACAAAGTATTTGGGTGGAGAGTTAAGAGTACTAAAAATTCATTTCTGAATAAGATCTTAGGAAGTGCAAAAGGAGTAATTGTACCACATCAATTAGTTAAAAGTATTGGTGATATTATGATTATTTCTAAATCAGCTGTTCCAAGCTATAATCCAGAAGAAGAAATGGATGAATAGATTCTTTAATTATTTATTATTTTTCTATTATATTCTTGTTCTCATTAATATTGATATGTAGCTAAAAAGTATCTACACATAATAACACATAACTAATATAAAGACTAATCATATTCTTCCTAAAATAATGATGACTGGTAATATGGATGCATTAGATTTATTAGTTGCTTCTAGTAGAGAAAATAAATCAGAAAAGCCTCAAATTAAAAGAGCAATAGTTAGCTTTAGTTATGATAGGAAATTAGAGTTTGATGAGGCTTGTAAAAAAGCACAGGATAAAGCTGCTTTGGAAGAAAAACTTCAAAAACCTGGAAGAAGTCATGTTTTCTATAGAACATTAGATTATAAATTTGATGGGGAAGAAGTAGATTTTGTTAAATTTAATTTGTTGATTGGAGATGTTCCTGGAGTTGTTTATACTTATCTTAATGTTATGCTTTCAGATTTAGAAGAAGTAAGTTTTGTTGTGAGTCCTTTATCAAAAGAAATACTTAATGAATGCAGAAAAATATATGGTGATTTTGGAAAGACAATTCATGTAACAGATGAACTTGATCCAGACCAGAGCTGGACAGATCTTAGTTTTTTTAATTCTTTTGCTGATAAAGGAATAAGACCTTTTAAAGATTTAGGAGAAGATGAACAATTCTTATTAATTCCAGGAGATATGCCATTTACTGATCAAGAAACAATAAATGATATTATTTATGATAAAAGAAACAAAGGTCATGATGTTATACTAAATTTTAATTATTTTTATAATATGTTTTTTGGTCTTGATGTTGTTTATCCAAGAAGAAATACACATTATCACATATTAAATCCTGATGGTACAATTAACTCTGGGAAAGAATCTAATCTTGTTGTCATGAATAGTAGAATTCTGCCTTATATAGGTCATTTTACAGATAGTAGAAAAAATGGTGGAGTAATAAATGCATCTATTGATTTAATATTAGATGGCAAAGAAGTAATTAGTGAAAATTATAATGAAGGTAATTCAAGAAAACTAAAAGATATGACCTGGAGTGAATGGAAAACACTATTTAGTAGACTTAGGTTAGCTGCAAAAGGAAACATGAGAGCAGTTAAATCAATATTATTTAACAAAATGGTAAAAGATCCAAGATCTAAAAAACAATTAGTATTTGATATTTCTCACTTAAATAAATTAGCTTATGTATTGGCTGAGCTTAATCCTTTATTTAGATTTTATACTCCTGGTTCAGATCCTGAAAACAAATATCCTAACATGGTAGCTCATCATGATTTTAGTAGAGTTAATGATCTAGATGCACCACAAGATTATGTTGGATTTCTTGGTCCATTAAGGTATTGTGCTGACAAAGGGTGGAATTTAGGACAAATTTATAGAAATGCTGGACTATTAAATGATTTTCTACCAGCAATGGCAAGACTAAGAGCAGATCATTTATTTTTTGCAGAACATAATGCAATTGTTAATGACACTTCAAGAGGATTAGGTTTAGATAAAGATGTGTTTAATGGCAATGATCTTAATTTACAGATATATAAGAAACATCAATATCCTGGAATATTAAGACAATTACATAGATATGTAATAAGAAAACATGTTTTATAATTCAATCAAAAATTATTCATTACCTTCTGTTAACTTGATAACAGCTTCTGCTAAATCTCCCTTACATTCTTCTAATGTTTCTTTAGCTTTTTCTTCTGAACAACCTGTTTGTTCTGCAACTGTTTTAATATCTTCATCATTAATATCAGGGGTTGTGTCTAACTCTCTAATAGTTGGTTCACCAATCACTTGAAATGTGTTTTGACCCATCATATTAACTTTAGAAACTTGAGGTTCATTAAATATTAATTCTTTGTCTCCCATTTTCATAATAACTTGAGAAATTTCTAAGGCTTCTTCTTTAATACCCATCCTTTTCATTGCCTGCTTCATCATCTTTGGGTTCATTCCTGGAATCATAGTTTTTACCTCTAGTTGGCTTACATATTAGGTTGTAATAAAAGTCTCTTAACTCCTCTATCCCATGCCTAACAATGAATTGCCGTAAGTATGCAATAATATTGATATGATAATGACTACTATAACTAATACAATAATTAATCCTGGCTTCATTTGAAGGTTGGACTTGTATTCATCAAAATATCTTATTAATCCTCCGCTTGATTGCGGCATTGAAACTTTATCTTTTGCCATTTTATTGATGTTATTATCTGTTATTTATAAAGTTTTTTGGGGTTTATCCTGATAATTTGTAATTTCTAGGGATTTTAACAACAACATAGGCACAGACGGACTTTCTTTGAGAAAGTCCTACTCGCCTAACGGCTCGCCTGGCCATGTTGTTAAAATCTTAATTATGCCTTAGCTTTGAACAATTTACTCAATAAATAATTCTTGTCAATATGTAAAACATCAGCTGGGACATTGAACTTATCTGCAACATAATGTAATACTGCATTCATTCCAACATAACTGCCAATAATACCCATTGCAAATAATGTTCTTTCAAATATTACAACTGGAATTAGTGCCATCCATGCATCAGGTGTCATACCTACAGTATAAAGGAATGCTATGCTTCCAACACAATGTGCTGTAAATGTTGCACCAAAACTCTTTAGGATTAAATTATTAGATTGTTTTACAGGCAATAATGCAATGAATATTGGTATTAACCAAAACATTGAGTAAACCCATGCTTCTCTTCCAACTGGATGTAACATAAATGCAATCATTGCTGCTGCTGGAACTATTACACCAACTATTTTACCAGTGAATCTTTTTCTAGCTCCAAAATAATAAGCTGCAAATAACATTGGAGTTAATCTTATTAGATTAATTAATGTAAATGCTTTACCAGCTAAGATATAATCAGTACCATGAGCAAATAATACAGAAACTGCACCCACAATCGGACCTAAAAATGCACCTGCAATTGGACCAATAAATTGGAATAATGTAAAGAACTGATTTTCTGCTCCAATAATTGGTGAGAAGTTGATTCTTCTTCCTACAAATACTAAAATTGCGAATACTATTAAGAAAATTATATGTTTTTTTGTTATATTGAATTTCATATTAACACCCCTGTTAGTTTATTGTTGTATTAGAATAATTTATGTTTTAAATAGTTTATTGTTTGATTCTTTATGTTGTTGAGTAATATTTATATAATATACTAAATTTCTTTATTTTTAGATTAATTATGTCTTCAAGAATTATTTTCTATGGTGGGGTAGATGAAATAGGTGGTAACATGTTTCTTCTAGAAGACACACTAGATGACAAACTTGTAAGGGTTTTATTTGATTTTGGTTTAAATTTCAGTAGGCAAGGTGAATTGTTTAGTTTTCCTGAAGGTGTTAGAAAATATAATGCATTGTCAATGTTCTTTGAATTAGGTGTATATTCTATTATGCAACAGGCAAGGGGAGTTTATAGACCAGATTATCTTAGAAGAATGGGTCTTGACCCTACAAAAGAACCTACTTTAGATGCTTTAGTGTTATCACACCCTCATATAGATCATGCTGCAGGTATACATTTGTTAAGACCAGATATTCCTATTTATATGAGTCAAGGTGCAAAAAAAGTTCTTTGGAATTTAGAAACAACATCAACAACTCCTTTTAATGAGTTTTTACTTTTCAAATATTTAGGTGGACATGCTTTGCACACTAAACAAGATAGATTTACATTGATTACAGGTGATTCTGTTGCAATGCCAAGAGATATAAGAATCTTTAATGAACATACAGCTAATAAAAAAGGGGAGAGTTTTAACATTGGTCATATTAAAGTAGAATCTTATGGTGTTGATCATTCTGTTCCAGGGGCTTGTGGGTTTATTATACATACTTCTTCTGGACCTGTTGTTTTTACTGGTGATTTAAGATTGAGGGGAAGAAAAGGTGAAGATACTAAACATTTTATTCAAAAAGCAAAAGAAGCAAAACCAAAATATATGTTATGTGAAGGAACTGGACTTTCAAAATCTGATAAAGGGACTGAAAATGATATTGTTGATAATTTAACAAATATAGTGAAAAAGACATCTGGTCTTGTTGTTGTTGATTATGCAGGCAGAAACATGGATAGAATTGCTTCAATAGCTGAGGTTGCAAAAAAAACTGGAAGAATGCAGGTAATTGATTCAAGACAAGCACATTTATTAGAATTATTTAGAGAAGATAGTATGTATCCTAAATTAGGTAGTACTTATCTTAGAGTTTTTTTACCTAGAAAAGGAAGCGGTAGTAAAGGTCTTGATGTACCTCCTGATTTTGTTACACGTGATTACTTTAAATGGGAAAGAAGATTTTTAACAATGAACAAAAGAGCAAGAAGTGCTGATGGTGGTGGTACAGAACCATTTGATGTTTCTATTAAAGAACTTCAGGAAAATCCTGAAAAGTTTATCTTGTTTTTAAACAGGGCAAGTTTTTATTCATTCATAGAAATAAAACCACCTGATGGAAGCTTATACATAAGGTCAAACGTGAGTCCTTTTAATGAAGAAATGAAAATGGGTGAAAAGAAATTATTAAATTGGTTAAAATTATTTCATCTTCTTAAACAACGTGATTTATTATCAATGATGGATCCCAGTACAGCAGTTATTCCAAGTGTACATATTAGTGGTCATGTAAATGAACCTGAGTTGAAGTGGCTTACTAATTATATTTCTCCTGAAAATCTGATTCCTATTCATACAGATGCAGCTTATATTCAACGTTTTAGAGATGTATTTGATGGGAATGTAATCTTTGTTGGAAGAGATCAAGCTTTAGATCTTGATACTGGAAAAGCAAGAAAAATTCAAACAGGTTTAAGAATTGATTTAGAAAGAAAAGTTTCTGAGAAGACCAAAAAGAAATTCAAAAAAATTCATGGGGTGAAAAAAGATTCAACAATCATAGATGCAAGAAAAATTGGAAGTTATTTATTTTGTAATTATTCATATTATTTAGATTCTTTAATCAGAGATGGGGGGATGTTACCAATGACTGGGTTAGTTGCCAGGAGTTTATGGTTGAAAGATATTTTTAGATCTCTTATTCCAAGAGAAAATGGTAAGCTGAAATTGTTTGTTGGAGAAAATTTAGATTATATTGGGAATCTTAAAGGAGAAGAACTTGCAGAACATCTTAAATTCAAATCAGCAGAATCATTTGCAAATCATGCAATGAGTTTTGCTTGGCTTAATACTTTTATTAAATATGGAAGGAAATATGATAGGGAAATTTATTGGGCAAATCCTGTTTATAGCCTTAAGGGATTAAGTAAACCATTAAGAAAAATTTGTCATAATTATTACAGCTTTCTTTTGGATACAGGACTTCCAATATTAAATTGGTCTGGCAGAAAAGTTGCATTTTTCCATGAAGATGAAAGATATGTTGTTAGTTTTAATTGGCTTAGGGATGGAATGCAGGTCGGTGCTGATAAAGTTGCATCTAAAAAATTAAAACAAGCAGACCTTGATCAGGATTGGTTAGTTACATTAAGACTTTTGGCTTATAGTACTATTGCGCATGAAGTTAGGGCAGACAGAATGAAGTGGGGCATTGAAGATGAAATCGCAAGAAAATGGGGAGGACATGAAATGTATATTGATCCACAAATTAAATATGTTGTTCATGATCTTCCAAATGAAAGGCTTTATAGCACTACAAGAACAGATGAAGATATTCCTGCAATGCTTGAAGTAATTCATAAAGCAAAGGAAGGTATTGATACAATGTCTTTTGAGCCTAATTATGATAATTGTTTGAAATGTTCATACAATATTCAAGGTTATGATGGTGAACCAATTTGTAAAAAAAGAAATCCTGATGTTGCTATGTTTAGACCAAGGGAAGATAAGAAGTGATTTATTGTTTATTGTATTCTTCTTTGTTTATTATCTGCATTAAATTATTCTTATAATATTTATAAATATATCAATATTAACTACTATATAATAGGTAAAAAACAAAACATTTATAAAAGATGAGTACATTTGAAAGCTTTGTAGGGGGATGATTGACTATCGGTGTTTAATTATACTGAGGAAAGTCTGCCCATCAATGCTCTTCGGAGTTGAAAGTGCCACTCAATGAGATCCTTAACAGGATGGCAACCACTCAGAAACGATACCACCTTGGAAATGGGATGATATGGCGAAGTTCTTTGCGAAAGGAACGAGCAACCCATTGACGTCTTTCAAGGAAAGGATGAAACGGTGAGCCCTGGCTGATGCAAGTACAGAATGTACGCTAAGTAGAATGTCAATATACCAGTTTGTTGTTCGTCAACATTGGTAAACAGAAGGCAGCTTATATTCCCTCTACATCTTTTTTTATTAATCTTTTCTTTATCCTACCTTCTGTTGAAGTGTGGGTGGTTTTGGGCTTTTGGGGGATTGTTTTGTTCACTACGATTCTTTTTACTTAATTAATACATAAAAAAACAAACATTTCAAATTATAATTAAAAGAATAAAATTCCTGAGCTGCATTGGCTTCGCCCTAGTTAAAATTAATTAGAAAAAATATTGATCTCATCACATTCTTTTCATTGTAATTACTTTTAATTCCATACTGCCTTGCATTACATTTCTTTCTTTATCAATTTCAAACTTCTTCATTTCAGAAATCTTTGCTAAACAATCTTTAAAGAATTTGTCATTATTAATTATGAAAACTATTTTTCCTAATTCATCTAATACATAATCTGCCTGATGAAAGAATTCTCTATAAATCTTTTCTATCTCTTTTTCATTTGTATTTTTTGTTAATGAAGGCATGATTGTAACAATTTTATCAACCTGTCCTTTATCTAATTTAGTATCAAGCCATTCTAAATCAATTTTACTAACTGTAATATATTTACTAACTCCTGCAATTTGTGCATTTTTCTTTGTTGCTTGCATATAACTCATTAGTTTGTCATAAGCAATTATTTTTGCTTCTGGTTCAAATTGTTTATCAAATTTTGAAGGATTAGTTTTTAAAAATCTTGTAAACCATAATTTATCTTTCCTGTAAAAATTTGTTGAAATGTTTCTTAGATATAAACCAGCCTCAATTGAGATTATTCCAGAGCCACAAAAAGGATCAAGTATTGTTTCATTATGTTTTAATTTAGCAATTCTTAATAATGCATAACCTAAAGCACCGTTTAAAGAAGAACCAACTGAAAATATTTTATATTCTCTTTTGCTTAAATTAACCCCACTAAAATCAACTCCTAAATAAAGCTGATGCTCATTAATGAAAACATAAATTTTAATTTGTGGATCTTTCATTGCAACATTGCATTTATGCTTTTTTAATAATAATTCTCCAACTTTTTCAGCAACATCTTGGGAAGAAAAATCATGATCACCTAATCTTTTACAAACAACTTTGAATGTTTTGTTTTCTAACCACTCATCACTTTTTACTTGTTTAACAAGCTGTGTAATTAATGGTAAAAAATCATCTAATTTATTACTAATAGTTGCTCTGCCTAACAACAACAAAGTTCTTTTAATACTTCTTGCTAAATATGTTAGTTTTACTAATTTTTCAGTATCTGCTTCAAAAATAACAACATTATCATTAACTACTCCAACTTCATCTATAATCTCCTCTATCTCCTGCGCAGCAATATCTTCAATGCCTTTATTACAAATAACTAATCCTTTCATAATAACTGGGATGTTGTGGGGATTTATATAGGTTATGTATATTCTGTTAATAATTAATATTTTGTAGGTAGTTATTTGTTGTAACAAAAATGAATCAATTGGCAAAACTTAAATATGATTAGTTCATTCTTAACTTTAATTAAATAGTGATATTTATGGATACAAAAACAAAAACATTTTGGGTTAATGGATCATTAGATGATTTGTTATTTGATGGACTGCTAATAAGAGAATTATCAAAATCAGTAGATTCAAGAATATTGGGTGAAGTAAAACACCTTGATCTTCGGGGTGCTTTAAGACATAGTGATAATCATGAATCTGGTGTTGGTGTAATGCTTAATAATAGGGCCAACAAAGAAATAATTGGAGTAGAGATATTCACAAAAAAAAATTATGTTCTTACTGATGATAGTATTATTAATCATATTTATTCTGCTATTGATAGGTTTGGTGGAGATAAAGGATTTAAATTTGAAACAAATGGTTATGGTTTTTTTGTTAAACAGGCACATTTAGGGGCAGTGCTTGAACAATTAGGTGAAAATTTCCCAAATAATGAAATGTATAAAAAAATATTAACTGCTTTGGATTTAAGATTTACTGAATATAATGGTACTTTAATTATAAATACTGATCTAGGATTTGTTTTCTTCCATAAACAAAAACAAAGAAGAGCATATACTTGGGCATATAGAGAAAAACAAGATTTTACATTAGTTTCATATCAAAATAAACAAGATGGTCTTTTTATTTCTACTACAACAAATGATGACGTTGGAAGATTTGAAATGAGAACAATGAAAAAATATTTTCCAATGATGGCAAGACAAATTAAAGAAAGATATGTACATAATGTTTTGAATTTCTTTAAACAAAATTATGATTGTGATTTCTCAACAAGAAGATGGAAAGTTAGTTATCAAGTTCCTGTTAAATAATTATCTCTGATTATATTAACCAACCTTGCAATATATTAATCAAGTAACCAACAATAATAATTCCTATTGTTACAATACTAAAGAATATTAGAATTAACTTTAATTTCATTGCTCTTCTTAAGATAATAGCTTCTGGCAAGCTAAGTGCAGCAGTTGCCATCATAAATGCTAATGCAGTTCCTAATGGGATGCCTTTTTGAAATAATACAAGTGCAATAGGAACAATTGCAGCACAACTTCCATACATTGGAACTCCTAATAAAGTTGCAATTGGAACTGTAAATATACCTCCTTTAGAAATAATTGCTTGGATTGTTGCTTCAGGAACAAAATTATGAATTCCTGCACCAATTGCAACACCAACTAAAACCCAGATCCATAATTTTTTTGTTATAGTAACTGCTTCATTTATTCCAAACTTAATTCTATCATTGAAAGTTTTGAAAATAAGTTTTTTTACTTTTTCTGATTTAGTTATCATATCTTTAACAAGATATTTTTCTAATTTCATTTTTCCAAGAATCATACCTGAGAAAACTCCAACTAAAATTCCAAACACAACATATGCTGCAGTTATTTTCCAACCAAAAAATCCCCACATTAATACAACTAAATATTCATTTACTAATGGGGAAGTTATTAAAAAAGAAAATGTAACTCCTAATGGTACTCCAGCCTTAACAAAACTTAGGAATAATGGAATTGAAGAACAGGAACAAAAAGGAGTAATTGCTCCAAACAAAGATGCAAACAAATTTGAAATTCCAAACTTACCTTTGCTTAACCATTTCTTGATTTTTTCTGGAGGAATATAAGTTCTTAAAAATCCAACAATTGCAATCATCACAAATAATAAGAAAATGATTTTTATAGAATCATATATGAAAAAGTTTACTGCTTCTCCAAATCTTGATTCTGCATTTAGTTTGAATATGTTAAATACTAACCATTCTGTGAATATTTCTAACATTTATTATACAAGCCTCAACATTTTCTATCTTTACAACAACATGATGTTTTTTTTGCCTTCTTTTCTAGCTTTTTATCTAATTTGTCTATCATCTTACTAAAAAATGATTTTTTTGTTTTATTCATATTTTATGATTATATATTATGTGGTTTATATTGGTTTTGGTTATGATTCAGAAAGTTTAGAAGAATGCACTTAACTTAGATTGTTCCTGCATATTCTTTAACAATAAACTTTGATCTAACAAGTTAGAAACATTAAAGCCAAATTTCTTACTTCCAACTAATTTTGCATAATTTAATAATAACTCTTTTGTGGCAAATTCAATTGGTTTATTTGCAAGAGCTGCTCTTGTTGCTTCTCTGCATATCCAAACACCAAGTGGTGCAATATATTCATTAGGATTAATAAATCTAAGTACAAGAACACCTGATTGTCTTTTCATTGATTTTAGTTTTTCTAAGATTGCAATCCTTGCTGCATAGTAACCACCAGCTGTTTGGTATGCATAGGCTTTTCTGCCTTGGAAACTTTCATAATCAGTTGCAAAACTATTTTTTTCTGTAATTATCATTTCAAATAATTCATAACTCCAAACTTCTGGAAACATTAAGATTAAATAATAATTTCCTTGGTAACCACCAAAATAAGCAAGATAATCAGTTGTTTGAAAATCTTTGACTTCATTAATTATTTGTTTTCCAATTAAATCATCAACAGCAGTTATAGACCATCTAGTTGGCACAAGTTTTCTATTCTTCTTCATTCCCAAATTTGCAAGTGAGAAAACTTTTGTTAAGTAATGTTCATCAAAACCTTTATCATATAATGAATAAACAGCATCATTTGCTTTGAAATAAATATCATCAACTGCTTTTTCTACTTGATGAGGGATCTTTGGATTTTCAGTTATCATTGCTTTTTTGATTCCAACCTTTGGACCATGGGGCATTGCATCATCAAACATAGTTAAACTTAAATTTGGTTTTTTGGTTAAGTTTATTTCAACATCAACTGGTTTGCTTGCAAGAGAAATTTCTTGAGATATTTCTAATAATTTATTATCAAATGTTTTAATGTTTGCTCTGAATGTAGAATTAACTAATTGTGTTCTTAAATCAATTATTTCAGGAATTGTTGTTTTATCTTTTACCCATGTTAAGGGTTCATCATGTTTTTGATAATCTTCAACATTCATTATTCCAACATTTATGTTTGGATAACCAAATTTTCCAACAAAAAGATTAGGAGATGCTCCAAAATAATCTTGTTTTGCCTTCATATTGAACTTTTCTTTTGCATCTAATCTGATTTTCTTTGGATCAAGGCCATGAAAATGTAATTTTCTACCTTTGTCCTTGATATATGACACATTCATAGTAATGTGGGATAGGTTGGATAATATAAAGGTTTTTGAAGGTTTGAAGGGTTCGGAAGGTTTGGATTGTTTGGATGGTTTTTTACCTTCCTGACCTTCCATACCCTCCTAACCTTCCAGACACTAACATGGAAACCTTTTAATACAACTACCTTCTTCTTTTAATCATGTCAACAAATAGACAGAGAAAGAGACAATTAGAGAAAGTAAAGGAAGAATTAGATAATTGTGAAAGACCATTGTTCTTTTTTGATGATGATCCAGATGGTTTATCTAGCTTTTTACAGCTTTATAGATATAAAAATGCAGGAAAAGGAGTTGTTGTTAAGGTTCATCCTGTTTTAGATGAAACTTTTCTAAATACTGTTAAAGATTATGGTCCTGATAAGATTTTTATCTTAGATATTCCTAAAGTTAGTGAAGAATTCTTGAAAAAATTAAAAAGACCTATTGTTTACATTGACCATCATAGTATTGCTCAACATGAAATTGATAATTACACTTATTTTAACCCACACATTTATGATGAAGATGATGCAAGATGTGTAAGTTATTGGTGCCATGAAATTGTTAATCTTGAAAACAACAACGAAGAAGATGAAGCAAACCAAGATAAAGATTTATGGATTGCAATGGTGGGTTGTGTTGGGGATTGGTTTTTGCCAGACTTTAAAGATAAATTTTCTGAAAGATATCCGAAGCTTCTTGATAAAAATATAAATAAACCAGAAGATGCTTTGTTTAATTCAAAATTAGGTAAGTTAGCAAGAATTTTCTCATTTATTCTTAAAGGTCAGCATAAAAATGCAGTTGCTTGTGTTAAAGTTTTAACAAGAATTAATGATCCTAATGATATTTTAGAACAAGCATCATCTCAAGGAAAATTTGTTTATAGAAGATTTGAAAAAATAAATAAACATTATGAAGATTTGATTAATTCAGCAACTGAAAAAGTTCCTTCAGGTCCTGTTTTAGAGTTTTTGTATACAGAAAAACAATGGTCTTTTACTTCTGATTTAAGTAATGAATTATTATATAAATATCCTGATAAGATAATAATGGTTTGTAGAGAGAAGTCAGCAGAGTTTAGATGCAGCATTCGTTCAACAAAACATAAATTACCAGATAGAATTAATAAGGCCTTAACAGGATTAGATGGTTATGGTGGCGGTCATCAACTTGCTTGTGGTGCATGTATTAAAAGCCATCATTTTAAGAAATTTCTGGAAAGATTTAAGATGGAACTTAGTTAAATAGTTATGAGTTTTGAGATAGGAGTAATGAGTTGGTTCTGGGGAAATTAGTTTTAAGAAAATGTAGCTATACTCATAACTACCAACTCATAACCAACTCATAACTCAAGACTTATTACTCATAACATAATTTATAATATAATAAACTTTAAATATGTCTATGTGCTTTAGTTTTATATGGTTAAGATATCTCCCTCATTATTTCAATTTAAATCAAGTGAATTAGCAAGGGCAGTTAAGAAAATATCTCATGCTGATTTGATTCATATTGATGTTACAGACGGAACTTTTGTTGGCCAAGATAAAGCTTCTTTATTTTATGATCCAGCTAAGCTTAAAGCTGTTCAAGCAAATTCAGATGTTCCATTAGATGTTCATTTAATGGTTGAAGATCCATTAACAGATTTAGAAAAGTATGCAGCACTTAGTCCAAGACCAGAATATATTTCATTTCATATTGAAGCTACAACTAAATCTGGGCAAGATCCTAAAGCAGTTATTAAAAAAATAAGAAGCTATGGTATAAAACCAGCAATTGCAGTTAATCCTGCAACTTCATTGGCTGAAATTAAAGGTTTGCTTAAAAGTCTTGACATGGTTTTATTGATGAGTGTTGTTCCAGGATTGCCAGGACAAAGTTATATTTCTGATGTTAATGATAAAATAATAGAACTAAAAGGAATGATTGATGAAAAAGGTTTAGAAACTTTAATTCAAGTTGATGGTGGTATTAAATTAGAAAATGTAAATATTCCAATAAATGCAGGTGCTGATGTTATTGTTTCAGGTACTGGAATATTTAGTCATAAAAGTTATTCTCCAAGGGAGGTTATTGATAAAATGAAATCTGTTATTGTTCTAGGGTCAGACCATGGTGGTTATGAATTAAAAGAAAAAATAAGGGCATATTTAGATAATAAAGGAATTGCTTACAAAGATATGGGATGTTATGATACCCAAAGTGTTGATTATCCTAATTATGCAGATAAAGTATGTAAACCAATTTTAGCTGGTGAATATAAAAGAGGAATGTTATTTTGTGGAACTGGTATTGGAATTAGTATTAGAGCAAATAGATATAATGGAATTAGAGCTGCTTTAGTACATAATGAAAAAACAGCAAAATTAGCTGCAGAACATAATAATGCTAATGTTTTAGTAATGGGTGGTAGAACAACATCTGTGCAAATGGCAAAAAAAATGTTTGATGCTTGGTATACAACTAAATTTGAAGAAAGACATCAAAGAAGACTTGATATGCTAGATAAGAAGTGTTGATTTTTCTTATATTCTTATTAACTTTCTTTATATTATAATAATAGTATATATATAGTAATATTTATAAAGGTAAAGTTTTTCTTCTATCATAAATGCACCGGTGGTCTAATGGCTACAGCTTAGTAAAAGCTGCCGTAAATGACTCCGGCCTTCCAAGCCGGGTATCTGGGAGATTTAAAGTAAATGCTTTAAGTCCAGGAATTCAAATCCCGGCCGGTGCATTTCACATTTCTTGGTTTTATTAAACTATGAAACATTTCAAATTCAGGTTTTCTTAAATCTATATGATAAATATCTTTTCTGTTTTCTCTTTTTTCTATATACTTTCTTAGTTTGTATTTTATATCTAGTTTTTCAAGTGAACATGCAATATCTCTAATTAAGTTATATGATACAGATGCAAAATTAATTCTCTTATTTGATATATGTCCATCACTATCTACAGAACCTCTAATGAAACCTCTAAGAAATTCTTTAGAATGATTTTTGTTTTTCAATTCTACGGTGTATGTTTTTCTAATTTTTTTATTCCATATGAGATAATTATGGATTAGTTTATGTATGGTTTTTGAATAATAACACAAATTTATTCTATTATCAACCTTAAAAACCATAGGTCTTTTCCCAAATAATTTGATTAATACATTCTTAATTAAATCTTCTACAAATTTTTTTTCATTAAGGTTAAAATATAAATAAGTTCTATACTGGTATTTATCTGTTTTATCAATACAACCATCACCTGCAAAAAGTCCAATAAATTCACCAATTAATTCTTTATTATTACTTTTAATGGTTATTGGGTTCATAGTTCTACCTTTAATTTTTCTAAAATGATAATAAATGGTTGTTTTCTTTTTTCTTGTAATTTTAGTGATTTCATTAAGTGAATACTCTTTATCAATTAATTTTTGAATATTTTTTAACTCTTTTTTTGTTAATCTATTATATTTTCTCATTTTTGTTCCTCCAAACTTTTTATTTTATCCACTAAGTTTGGAATTTTGTAAGAAAAAGACGTTTAGCACAAGTTTATAATTTATTTTCGTGTTTTACCGAAAATAATTATTTAGAACTTTTGCGTGTCTTTTTCTTCTTTTAGAAATAATTACTCCTTTATAAGCTTCACACACACTTGTCTAGTGCTTTTTGCTATGCTCTAGAAGCCTTCTATTATCAGAATTTGAGCTTTACAAGCCCGTAAAATCCTCTGTCCACTGGTATGGTATTATCCCTTACTTCTTACTTTCTTTATGTATTTCTCTTTTAAATACCGAAAACTTAATAAATAAATATCAAATCTTTTATTTTATAATTATATATACGTATATATTATAATATAAAAAAAATTAAAGTGAGGTAAACGAAAATGCCATTTGATCCAAATTTAGATAAAAAATTGTTTTCAGAAGAAAAAGATTTTGAAAGGACAAAACTTACAGTAAGTGTAATGAGTTACAATGATGGTCCTAAAAAAATGCAAATGTCAAGAGAAAATAAAAATGCAGCTGGTGAACTTCAATTTGCAAAGTTAGGCAGAGTAACTAAAGAAGAAGCAGAAGCAATTCTACCATTAATGCAAAAAGCACTTGAGCAAATGTAATTTTACTTTTTTTCTTTTATTTTTTTATAACAAACCGTTAGGCTCTTTTTGTTGTTATTTCTTTTTTATTTATGTTAGGATTATTTTTTTATTAATATTATTTCGAAAATAACAACAATCTGGTTATAATATGATTATAATGTGATTATAATGTGATTATAATGTGATTAGATTAAATCCAACAACAACAATGGCACGGACGGACATTTTACTGCGTAAAATATCCTACTCGCCTAACGGCTCGCCCGGCCAAGTTGTTGGATTTTAAATGTCGGAATTCCACTATACTTTAGTATGGTGGTTTACTACGTAAACCACAAAGTGATTTGTGGAATTCTGAGCATGTCAAAAACCACTTTATGAATTAAGTGTATAAATCATGCTACTCTGTTTTAGCAGAATGGTTTTTGACAGTTTTTAAGCATAAACTTAATAAATCTATAGATATAAGTATATTATAATGACAAAAGTAAAACAAAAGGTTAAGAAAAAGCCGAGTAAATCAGAAAAATCAAAGAAAAAAGTAGTTAAAACTAAATTAGAAAATGTTAATATCTCTGAAACTAAAAAAGAAATAATCTTATGCTTCTGTGCGCATAATGATGATCAAGTTATTGGTGCAGGTGGGACATTAGCTAAATATACAGCAGAAGGTAAAGAAGTTTATACTTATATCTTTTCATATGGTGAATCATCTCACCCTCATCTACATCGAGAAGTCATTGTAAAGACCAGAGTGGCAGAATCACAAGCAGCTGATAAAATCATAAGTGGGAGTGGTATCTTTCATCTAGGGTTAAAAGAAGGAAGTTTTATCAAAGAAATTGAAGAAAGAGGTTTTAAGGAAAGGATTAAAAAAATTATTAGTGAGAAAAAGCCAACTAAAATATTCACACATAGTCAAGATGACCCTCACCCTGATCATAGAGCAGTAAACAAAATTATTAGAGAAGTAACTGCTCAAGTAAGATGTAAATGTGATTTATTTTCATTTGATATCTGGAATTTTTGGTTAGCAAAAGGTAGAAGAAGACCTATGTTAGTTGTGGATATTACTACTACATTTGATCAGAAAATAAGAGCGATAAAAGCACACAAAAGTCAAAAAATGGCTTTAATTACAATGATACCTGCCACATATGCAAGATCTATTATTAATGGTTTAAATCATCATTATAGATATGCTGAGGTATTTTATAAGATAAATTAATATTTAAATAAATAAAAATGGAAGAAAATCAAAAAGAAACAAAACAAAAAAAGAAATTATTAATTGCATCTGACTGCTTTTTACCGAGATGGGATGGAATTACTAGATTTTTGATTGAAATAATTCCTAAACTAAAAGAAGATTATGATATTACTCTTATTGCTCCTGAATTTCCAGGTGAGCTAAAACTTAAGCCAGTTGAAGGTATTAATATTGTTCGATTTCCAATTATGAAATTAAAATTTGGTGATATTAATTTTTCTTGGTTCCATTATTTCAAAATTAAAAAATTAATGAAAGAACATGATTTATTATTCTCACAAACAATTGGGCCTATTGGTATGTCTGCAATTAAAGCTGCAAAAAAATTAAAAAAACCATCAGTTGCATTTATTCATTCTGTTGAGTGGGAATTAGCTACAAAAAGTATTGATAAATTAAAATTAATTATTAATATGGGTATGAAAATGTTAATTAAACATTATTATAATAAAGTTTCTTTATTATTGGTTCCTTCTTTAGAAGTTGGTGAACTATATAGAAAAAATGGTGTTTCTACCCAATATAAGGTAGTACATTTAGGGACTGATGTTAATAAATTTGTTCCAGTAGAAAATAAAGCAGATGCAAAAAAAGCTTTAAATATTGATCCTAATTTTACAGTTATTGGTTTTTCAGGAAGAATAGGTAGAGAGAAAAATTTAATAACTTTATACAGAGCATTTAGAAGAATTGAAAAAAAATATGAAAATCTTAAACTGTTAATTATTGGTAAAGGAATTAAAAGTTTAGAACAGGAGTTTAGTTCACAAAGAAATATTATTATGCCTGGAAGTGTTAATGGTGTTGTTTCTTATTTACAAGCAATGGATATCTTTGTTTTGCCAAGTTTAACTGAAACAAGTAGTTTAGCAACAATGGAAGCAATGGCGTGTGGTTTACCAATTGTAACAACACCTGTCGGTTATGTGAAAGATTATATTGTCGAGAAGGAAAATGGAATGTTTTTCCCATTCAAAAATTCATTAGTGTTATCATTAAAACTTGAAATGTTATTGAAAGATGATAATTTAAGAGTAAAGTTAGGTAGGCAAGCAAGAGAAACAATTGTGGATAGATTTAGTTGGGATAAAACATCTACAAAAATTAGAGAGTATTTAGGTTATTTTTAGTGGATTTTAACAAATTAATTTAGAATTTAAGGTGAAATTATGTCAGAAATAAAAGTTTTAATTGAAGGTTATACTTCAGGTGAGACTAATGGGCGAAGTTGTTCAACTGTTGTTCTTATCAAAGATGATTTTGATGGTGTTGAGATGAATATTGTTGTAGACCCTGGAACTTTATCTTCTCAACAAGCTTTAATTGATGAATTAAAAAAAGAAGGTGTTAAACCAAAAGATGTTGATATAGTCGTTATTACTCATTCTCATATGGATCATTATGCTAACATTGGTATGTTTTCTAATGCTAAATCTTTAAGTTTTGATGGTTGGTATAATTATGATTTTTGGGGGAAGTGTAATGGTAAAATCTCAAATGATCTTAAATTAATTAAAACACCTGGACATAGCGATGATAGTATCACATTATTGGTAAAAACAAAAATTGATGGTAAACCTGCAATTGTTGCAATTTGTGGTGATGTTTTTTGGAAAGAAAATCTTCCTAAAAAAGATAAGTTTGCTAACAATGAAGTTGAGTTAATGAAAAGTAGAAAGAAAGTTTTAAAAATTGCAGATTATATTATTCCTGGTCATGGTGGAATGTATAAGGTTAATAATTAATTTTCATACTTAGAATATTTATGTGGTTTTCCTTTGCATTTTTCTATTGGGTATCTTTTTTCATTAATTTTTGTTTTTTCATGTAGTGCTTTAACAACATCAATTTCTGTTACATCTGCTAATGCTAAAAAAAGTATAAATACATCTGCAATTTCATGACTTAATTCTTTTTTGTTATTTTCTTTTTTCAAATATTCTAAAATTTCTTCATTATTTTTAAATCTAAAATGTTCAAGTACTTCAGACATTTCAATAGATAATGCAATTGCTAAATCTTTTGGGTGATGAAATTGTTTCCAGTCTCGTTCATCTCTAAATTTAACTACAAGATCTTGAAGTTGTTTTAATGTTGTTTTATCCATTATTATTGCAAATCCCTAATTATTAATAAATTCTTGTATTTTAACATAAATTTTAAATTAACATAAATTTTAAATTAACATAAATTTTAAATTAACATAAATTTTAATTATATAATATGATAATACAAAATATACTATATATAACTCTAGTACACATATATCTATACTAAAAACAATTAAGTTTATTAATCTATTATATTATATAATATAAATATAAGACTATTATTATTATACATAATGCACTGGGGGGTGTTTAAATGACAGATCTTGTAACATGTCTATCTGTAGGGAAAGGCACATGGAATGAAGTAAGAAACGTAATTGAGAAAGAAAATTGGAGAAAAGTGTTTATCATAACTAATGAATTTGGTAAACAAAAATACCAACCTATTAAAGACACAGAGTTTATTGTTGTGGATGCTAGAAGGTCTTTAAAAGAGCTAATGGAAATTATTCAGAAAAGTCTTAAAGACAAAGTTGAAGGTCCAGAAGTTGGTTTAAACGTTACTTCAGGAAGTGGAAAAGAGCACATGGCAATTTTAGGAGCATTGATGAAGTCTGGGCTTAGCTTTAGATTAGTGGCCGTAGAAAGCGATAAACTAATGCATATATAGATTTTTTAATTTATTTTTTTAATGTATTCTTGTAGATTTAAATCTTATTGTGTATGTTTTTTATTTTTATTTTTAGAAATGTATGTATAAAAACAACATAGTCTGGTCAATTTCTAAATCCAACAACTTGGCCGGATGAGGCGAAGCCGAATAGGATTTTTTCGAAGAAAAAGTCCGTCCATGCCTAGATTGTTGTTGGATTTAATATAACTATATTATTGTTATTTTCTCAATAAATCTCTTTAAATTAATTAATAAACTAAAGAAAAAGAATCTTCAGTAGAAACATGCCCTCCGGGCCCAGTAAAAAAACAATAATAAAATAAAAAAAGAAATTACTCCATTATCCCATACATTTGATATAATAATCTATCAACTGCTTTAACCATGCCTGTATTATAACTTCTAATAGTAATACAATTACCTTTTGCCCTTATACTATCACCATTTGCTTCTTCAAATACAATTATTGGTAATGTGGTATTTTCACATGTTAAAATTGCGACAGTCTCACATGCTTTATCTTCTTCTGTACATGCTGGTAATAATCTAATTGTAAATACCTGTAATAGATTAGTTCTTAATTCATGGTGTGCTAAGTTAATATAATCTAAATCATAACTATTTGGATCAAAACTAAAATAAGCAATATAAGGTAATTCAGTTGTATTAATATTAAATGCATCATATTCTTCTAAATAATTATTTTTACTATAAATTAGTTCTGTGAAATAATTTATATCTCCATTAATATTTATATCTTCAACTTCTTTTGGACCATAATGTAATGGGATATCATACTTAATTGAAGAATAAGGGTCCATTATTTGTGTATACCACATATAACCAATATTTTCATCTCCTATTCTAATAAAACTATAACCATTATACATATATTGGTCTTCATTTTCTTTACCATCTAAAACTTCTTTATGCATTTCATTAATTGTTTTAACTTCTTCTTTGTAAAAGTAAGGCATAGCAAATATAATAATTAAAGCAATAATTACAATTGCTATAATAATTCCTAATAACTTATAATCTGTAATTTTTCCTTTTGAAACTTCTTCTACATCTTCAATTATTTTCGCATCTTCTGGACTTCCTATTTTTCCTAGGGTTATTTTATTCTCATCTATACTAATATTTTCTTTTTCTTCTAATTTATTGTTTTCTTCTGTTTTTTCTATGTCTTCATTATTTTTATTAGAATCCATTTTTATCTACTCCATAACTTCATATACACTATATCTTATTCTATCCTGTAATGGCTTAAATTCAATGTTATTTGATCCATAAACATAAATACAATCTCCTTCTTTAGTTATCTTTGTTTCATTAGAACTTTTTAGATATAATACTGGGATTATACTAGTTGCATTATCACATGTCATTAAAGGATATGCTTGATATTGGGATGAATTCATAGTTACACCGACAACTGGGTAAATATTAAATTCACTACTAAATGATTCAATTATTTCAATTCTTGCTAATTCAATTGCACCAATTTGTTTATCTTCAGGATCAAAAGTAACATAAATCATTTTAGAATCTTTGATTGTTTGTAATGCTTCAGGTGATGCTTCAATTGACTCTAATTCAGTAGGATGATACTTAAATTGAATCCATTCTCCATCTATCTTCCCAAATACATTATATTCTTTAGATCTAAACTTAAAATCTTTGTACTTGTCCATAGCTACATAGCCACCTTGCCATGCTCCTAATAAACTACTAACCATTACAAATGCAATTAACAATCCAATTATATTTTTTTTATTAAAAAAACTTTTTTTCTCTTTTCTCATGATTATCCCCTTTAGTTATATTTCCTATATTATATATAATTAGATAAATGAATAAGTATGTGTTTATATTTTTTGTGATAAGTTTAAGTGGAGGGTTTGGAAGGTTTGGAGGGTTTTGGGGGTTTGGAGGGTATGGAAGGTGTTATTAGCAACCTTCCTAACCCTCCAAACCCCTAACCTTCCAAACCTTTCTTACAATGAACTAATTCTCTACAATAAAACTTATAAATGAGTAATTTCCTTAAAGATTAAATACCAAAAGGAGTTGATTATTATAAAAAAAGTATCTAAAAAAGCCAAATCTAAGAAGACTGTAATTAAACTACAAGATGTTTGGAAGATATATCATGTAGGGACAGTTGATGTTTTTGCATTAAGGGGAATGGATCTAGAAATTGATGAAGGAGATTTTGTAGCCATTATGGGTCCTTCAGGTAGTGGTAAATCAACAGCTACAAATATGATTGGATGTTTAGATATCCCATCAAAAGGTAAAATATTCTTAGAAGGTCAAGATATTTCAACATTAGCAGAATCTGATTTAGCACAGATTAGAGGTAGAAAAATTGGTTTTATTTTTCAACAATTTAATCTAATCCCAACATTAACAGCATTAGAAAATGTAACATTGCCAATGATATTTCAAGGTTATTCATATGATGAAAGAGTTGCTAGAGCAAAAGATTTGTTATCAAAAGTGGGATTAGCAGACAGAATTAATCATAGACCAACAGAATTAAGTGGGGGACAACAACAAAGAGTAGCAATTGCAAGAGCTCTAGGAAATGATCCGCAGATTCTTTTAGCAGATGAACCTACTGGTAATTTAGATCAAAAAACAGGGAAGGAAATAATTGAATTCCTAATGAGTTTACATGATGAAGGTAAAACAATAATTATGGTTACACATGATCAAAACTTATCTGAATATGCTGAAAAAATAGAAATGTTGATGGATGGTAAAGTAATTGGAACAAGAAAAGGTAAAAACTTCCAGAAAAGTGGGAAACATAAGAATAAATAATCTAATGTATTATAAAAATATAATATATAATAAGAAAAAATATATAAATGATGATTTAAAGAATATATAATTAAAGGAGATGAGAATTAATGAATAAAAAAATAATAATGTGTTTAATATCTACTATTTTAATTGTATTGTTATCTTGTGTTGTTTTTGGTACTAGTGCTGCAAGTGGTATTATTGATAGTTCATATGTAGAAGCCTCTTTAATTGGGCAAAATCCAGATCCTGCTGAACCAGGAGATATTGTTGAAATAAGATTCAATGTTTGGAATGGTGGTTATGGGATTTTAGAAAATGTTGAGTTTCAATTAGTTCCTGAATGGCCATTATCATTTGTTTCTGGGCAAAGTTCAAAAATTCAAGTTGGTGATCTTAAAACAGAAGATTTCTATGGTGATAAGGTAGATGATAAAACAGCATTATTATTTTATAGATTAAAAGTTGATCCATCTGCTACTACTGGAGACTATCAAGTTAAATTGAAATATACTGTAGAAAATAAATTTAATCAAGGTCAAAAACTTCCAGTTTATAATATAAGAGTTGAATCTTCAACAAGTTTATTAGATATTGAAAGTTTTAGTACAATCCCTGAAAAAATTAAGCCAGGAGAAAGTGGAGAGCTATTAATCAAACTAACAAATAAAGGTGGTATTGATTTAAAAGATCTTAAACTTAAATTAGATTTAAACAATGTTGATTTTTCTCCTATTGGTTCAACAAATGAAAAATTAGTTAAAAGTTTAGAACGAGATCATTCTACTGTTATTAAATATAATTTATTAGCATCAGGTAATATGAAAGCTAAAGAATATCAAATTCCTATTGATATTGAATTTGAAGACGATGATAATAATGCATATGATAAAAATAATACTGTAACTATTCTGATGGATTCTACACCAAGTTACTTACTTAATCTTGAGCAGTCAGATGTGTTTGTATCAAATACAAAAGGAAAAGTTGTAATTAGTTTATCTAACACTGGACAAAGTGATTTAAAATACCTTAATCTTGAAGTATTAGATACAGATAGTTATGAAGTACTTGGAAAAAGAAGTGAGTACTTAGGTAATTTAGAAAGTGATGATTTTGAAACTGCAGATTTCCAATTATTTGTTAAGAAAATTAATTTTATAGAGGATAATGAAAAAAGAAATGTTCCATTAAATGTTAGGATTAGTTATAAAGATAGTTATAACACTGATTATTCAGATGAAGGTGAAATAAACTTACCTATCTATACTAAATCTGCAGCAAAAAAATATGATCTTGTTAAAGGTGGTATGTCTGGAGTACAAATCTTTTTTATTCTTATAATCATTGCAGGAGTAGGTTACTATATTTATAGAAAGAAGCGTAAGAATAACAATAACAACAAGAAATAATTTAATTTAAGTTTTGAGTTTTAAGTATTGAGTAATGAGTGGGTTCTGAGCAGATCAGTTATGAGCAAACCATAATGGTACTCATAACTCTTTACCCCTAACCAACTCAAGACCCATAACACATAACTCACAACCAATATAAATATTATGTTTGTATGTGCCAACTATGATATTCATTTGAGGTTTTATTATGATTTTAGAATATTTTAAGATAGCTATAAAGAATTTATTTAATAGGAAATTAAGATCCTTTCTCACAATAATTGGTATTGTTATTGGTATTGTAGCTGTTGTTGGTTTAATTTCTGTTGGTCAAGGAATGCAGAATGCAATTAATGAACAATTTCAAACAGTTGGACAAGATAGAATTGTTGTAACTCCTGGTGGAGAAGGTTTTACTGGAACGTCTCCAGTTACTTCTGAATTTTCAGCTGATAAATTATATGAACATGATCTAAATGTTATTAAAAGTGTTAAAGGAGTATACAAAGCAACAGGAGCAGAGATTGAACTTGGTGAAGTTAAGTTTGATAATACAATTGATTATTTTAATGTGTTTGGAGTTCCAACAGATTCTGAATCATTAAGTTTAATTAAAACAATTGATTTTTTTTTAATAGACAAAGGAAGAGAATTTAATTCTGGAGAGCAAGGAAAAGCAATTGTTGGTTATAAAGTAGCACTTGATGGCTTTGACAAAGAAATAAGAATAGGTCATAAAATAGAAGTTAAAGGAGATGATTTTAAAGTTATTGCAATACAAGAAAAAACTGGAAGTCCTATCCATGATAATATGGTTAGAATACCAATAGAGGAAGCAAGAGAATTATTTAGTAGGGAGAAGGATGAGTTTACAACTATTTTTATTAAGGTTGGAAGTGGAGAAGATCCTGCAGAAGTTGCTGGAGATATAAAAAAAGCAATGAGGCGTGATCATGATGTTAAAGAAGGAGAAGAAGATTTTACAGTAACAACATCTATACAATTAATAGAAGGGTTTAATAATATTCTTGATGTTGTACAAATTGTATTAATTGGTATTGCTGCTATTTCTTTATTTGTTGGAGGAGTAGGAATAATGAATACAATGTATACCTCTGTTTTACAAAGAAGAAAAGAAATAGGTGTTATGAAATCAATTGGTGCTACAAATACTGATATTCTAATGATATTTTTGTTTGAATCAGGGATTTTAGGAATTATTGGAGGAGTATTTGGGGTTATATTTGGATTAATGTTAAGTAAAGGTGTTGAGATCGCTGCAAGTTTAGCAGGTGTTGATATATTAAAAGCATATGTTTCAATACCATTAGTTATTGGTGCATTATTATTTTCATTTATTATTGGAGCATTGTCTGGATTTA
>JABHXF010000001.1 GCA_018657385.1 Candidatus Woesearchaeota archaeon
ATTCCTAATAATCCTAAACCAGTCTCAATTACTTGTTTAGCAGAATAATTTAATAGAATTCTTGCTTTAAGTAAATCTTCAGGTGCTTTTAAAATTGGAGAAGCATGATAAAATTCATTAACTTTCTGGCAGAGATCTAATAAATATCTTGTAATAATTGATGGCTTTAAGTGAGAAGCTGCATTTGCTGCTATTGCAGGGAACTCTCCTAACATTTTAATTATTTCCTGTTCTGTTTCATCATAAACTTCATATTTTACTTTTTTTACAAAGTTGTTATCAAACTTTTCATCTAATTTTCGCATAATACTACATATTCTTGCATGTGTATATTGAACATAAGGTCCAGTTTCACCTTCAAAACTAATACTTTCTTTAGGATTATAATACATGTCCTTAACAAAATCAATTTTTAGCAAAAAGAATTTCAATGCTCCAAGACCAATCATCTCTGCTCTCTTATCAACTTCTTTTTCATTAAGATCTTTATGTCTTTCTTTTATTCCAAATCTAGCTAGTTCTTTCATTTGCCTAATTAAATCATCACCATCAACGACTTTTCCTTCTCTGCTTTTCATCTTGCCTTCTGGTAAATAAACCATTCCATAACTTAAATGTTTCAGAGAAGATGCCCATTTGTGGCCAAGTAATTCAAAAATTTTGAATAAAACATCAAAATGAGTTTTTTGTTCTGAACCTACAACATAAATAGACTGATCTAATTTGTAATCATCAACTTTCTTTTTTCCAAGAAAAATATCTTGTACAATGTAAAGGGAAGTTCCATCACTTCTTAATAAAATCTTCTTTGGAAGTTTAAACTTTTCTAGGTCTGCAATTACTGCTCCTGTTTCATCTTTTTCAAATATTTTATTCTTCAAACCATTCATAATAATTTCTTTGCCTTCTTTATACATTTCACTTTCATAATAAAATTTATCAAAGCTAACACCAAGATTTTTATAAGTTTCTCCAAATCCTTTGTATACCCATGAATTCATTCTTTTCCATAATGAGATTGTTGCTTTATCTCCTTTTTCCCATTTTTGTAGCATTAATTGTGCTTCTTTTTCAAGTTCTATATTTCTTTTCTCAGACTTTGCAGCTTCTTTTGCAAACATAACATAAAATTTACCAACATAAAAATCAGATTTAACATCTGGTAATTTATTTTTACCCCATTTTTGGTAAGCTAACATTGATTTGCAAATGTGAACTCCTCTATCATTTACTAAACATGCTTTTGTAACTTTGTTGCCATTGAAATCTAAAATTTTAGAGACAGAATCACCAATAACACAATTTCTAACATGGCCTAAATGTAAAGGTTTATTTGTATTAGGTGAACAAAATTCTACCATTACTTTCTTTTTTTCTTTGCTTTGTCCATATTTATGCTTTTGTTTGTAAATTTCAGTTAATACATCTTTAGAAAATGAAGTGTTATTTATGAAAAAGTTAAGGAAAGGACCAGTTGCCTTTGCTTCTTTGATTGATTTAATCTTTTTCTTTTTAATTTCAGTATTGATTGCTTTAGCTAATTCTTCTGCAATCTTTTGCGGAGATTTTTTAAATTCTTTTGCTAATGAAAAACAAGGAAATGCATAATCTCCCATCTTAGAATCTTTTGGTTTCTCAACTACTGGATTCTTAACTTTTTGAGATTTTAGTAATTTTACTATTTCTTGTTGGAATTTGTCCATATTAGGTAGAATGAGAGTATTTATTTATATATTTAATGCTAACTATTGATATACTTAATGTTAATTAAGATAGTTAATTAATGTCTAATTACAAAATTCAGTATATTTACAATCTGAATCTAAGCATTCAACACATTTATTGAAATATTTTTCAACATTTTTTATACAGCCAACACTTTTGAATGTGCCTGCATATGCAACTTCTTTGCATTTTTCAAATTCATCACAATCTATATTAAATGTACATGTTTTTGGTGTTGGTGATATTGCATATATATCTGGATGAGCTTTACATTTTCCATTGACACATGAGTCATCTTCAAAAAATGATGATTTCCAAAAACAATCTTGATTTGTTATGCATGGATCTCCAATTCCTCCTTTCTCAGTACATGCTTTATCAAATAATTGAACCATAGAACAATTATTCATTAATTCTATTTTTTTAGATGCACATTTTTTATATTCTATACTGTCAAAATCTATAATTTGATTGTTATTATTATCAATTCCATCCCCACATATTTCATCACAAATTAATGTTCCTTCACAACTAGGATCTTCACAATCAAATAGACCATTTAGGTTATTATCTTGGCCGTCATTGCAAACTTCATTACATGTTTCGCTGAAACAAACTGGATCTTCGCAATCTATCTTTTTATTAAAATCATTATCTATACCATCATTACAATATTTTTGAAAATCTTCAGATGTTGATACAACCTGATTGTATACCCATTCTTGAATTTGGTATTCATTAATAAATTCATTACAATCTTCTACTCTACATACATATTCTTGACAATCTGTTTTCCCATTACCATTATTATCAATTCCATCACCACAAATTTCTAATGGTTTTTCAAATTCTTTAAAAAATATTGAGTCGCAGAATTCTCCATCAACATCTCCAAATTTATTAAATATCTGATAACACATGTAAAATTTGCTGACATCATTAAATGAATCTCCAGTAAAAGCCCAGCTCATTAATGAGTATTCAGAAAATCTAACATTGTCTTTAGAATAAGAACAGCCATAATGATATTCTAAATTAGGAAATATATCTAATAATAATTCTTTAGCAATCTCTTTATCAGGTAAACAATTTGGATATCTTGGCGCATCAACATTAGTAGATGTTGTATATTCATCTGCTAACCCACCAAATAAATGCCCCCATTCATGACTAATAACTTGCATTTCTCCAGGATAAAGTGGGATTTTTTCATCATTTTGTGTGAAAAATTCAATTTGTGTACTATGTTTTGTTGATAATTCTAAATGTCCGCCATTATATAGTGCTTTTGATACACAGATATCATTACATAATATTGAAACTTTTACATTATTGATTCCACAGTTGTTTAGCATCTCTGCATAATCGATATTTGGATCTCTACATTTACATGGATTTGAGAATTCATTGTATAATTTGTATGCTTCTTGGACTTCATCAATATACCAAAAATTAAATTTATCTTTGTTTGATTTTAATGGTGAAAAATAGAAAATCCCTCTTGTTTTACCTACTTCTTTTTTCTCTCCTGTTTCAGAATCAATATAATATGATTCAATACCTTCTCCTTCTAGATCTAATAAGTAATTGATTGGATCAGTAACTTGTTCTATAGATTCATGATTAAACCCAATAAATACTAAATTAATTCTATTAGGGTCATTAATGTTATTAGTATGTAAAGAAGGTTTACTTTTAAATTGTTTAAGGTGTGAACAGATATTCTCTTCAGTAATTGTTCTTCCTGTAATTAAATTATCCCTATTATTTCTTGTATTTTGTTTGTTTTGAGTAAATTTATTCGGTGTTTTTTGTTGAAACAATCTTTTCCATTTCACAAAATCTTCTTTTTTTACTAACTCTTGTTCTTTTGTTGGTGTTTTTATCTTAATCTCAATTGGTTTAGCAGGATTAATTTTATCATCAATAGGTATTTTTAATTCTAAGATCTCATGTTCTTGGATATTGTAATCTATAAGATTAATTGTATCATCATTATTGAATTTTTCAGAAATCAGAGCTGTTTTACTTTCAAATGTTTCTGTTATAATAATTTCTTTTCTATTAACAAATTGTTTAACATAAATTGTAGAATCATGATTTCTTTGTTCAGGATTAGGAAGAAGACGCTTAAACATATCAAATTTTTCTTTGTTGTATTCTTGAGTATATGTTTTTATAATTTCATACTGTGCTTTATTGTTTTTTAATACTACTACTAACCATTTGCCATCTTCAGTTTTTGATATTGTTTTTTTTGCTTCTCCTGTTAAATCTTCGCTCATAGTACAGCCAGCTAGAAATAATAATGATATGCTAAGAATAATTATTAATATTGTTGTTTTTTTCATTAAAATCATTAATATATGTATACATATAAATAGTTTACTAGCTAATTATCTTTTCCTTGCCTTTAATTCCATTGTATGCTCAATTCTTCTAAGTAAATGATTAGTTTTTTTTTGCTCTTGAAGCATTTTTGAAAGCATTTTATTGGTTAATCTTGTATCAATAATCCTCCAAATAAACAATAGAACATAAACACCAAAAACTCCTCCAATAAAATAACTTAAAGTACCAAACATTTGTTTAATTGACTCTAATGCTGGTTCAATTATTCCTAAATCACTAATTGGGGTTGCCATAATGTTAATTTAGAGAGAATTTATTTATATGTTTTGCGGAAATTAGTAATAAATCACTTAACAAATTCTAATATTTCATTAAATACTTCATTCTGTGTTTCACCATCTAATATTACATGTTTATTACTCTCAATCCACTTTATTTCTTTATCTTTATCACTTGTTGCAATATTATTATAAACATATTCTGCATTTTCTTTTTTTACTCTTGGATCATTTGTTGCTTGCATTATTAGAATTGGTTCTTCAACATGTTTTAATGATCTTTTAACAGATTTTATTGATTTTTTTAATTCATGTACAGATTGTGTAGGAACAGCTTCATCATATGTTACTTTTTCTTCTTCTGTTAATGTTCTTTCAGAATATTTTTGAAAATATTTGAATAACCAAATAAAATTAACTTTCCAATCTTTCATTTTAACAGCAGGTGCAATTGTTACAAGACCATCAAACTCTTTATTTTTTGCTAACAACAATCCTAAAGAACCACCTGTTGACATTCCAACAACATATGTCTCATCTGTTAAATAATCAAGCATATCATAAGCAAATTCAACTTCTCTATACCATTGTTTCCAAGATGTTTTTTCAAGTATATCTAAGCCTTCACCATGTCCTGATAGTCTAACACCCATAACAGTATAACCTTCTTTATCTAAAAATTCAGCAAGTTCTCTAACTTCATTTGGAGATGCACCAAGACCATGTATTAGTAAAACACCTTTTGGAGAAGGATGTTCATAATACATGTATAAAAAATTTTGACTCATTTCTCTTAAATCATGTAATTCTTTGTCTTTGACATTGTATTGATCAATTATTTCAATTAATTGAAAGAATGTTTCAGGTGTTCTTTCAACAGCCATTATTTCATTTGCCTGTTGTTTTAATTCTTTAATTTCAACAGGATCTACATGAACATTAGAACATTTAGGTACTAACAATAGAAGTAATAGTAATAATATTATTGACATGATTAATAATATTTTTAAATCTCTTTTTTTGGTGAAATTAAGCATATAACTATTCTTTAGTTATTGTTATATATATTTTTCTCTTAATTTTAAGGCGATTTCATAACAAACTTTAAAAACACCCTTTATATCTTTGTAATTATGGTAAAAGAAATCATTAGACAGCCAATTGTCACAATATTAGGGCATGTTGATCATGGAAAGACATCATTGCTAGATACAATTAGGCATAGCACTGTAACAGAAAGGGAAGCAGGTAAAATAACACAAGCAATTGGAGCTTCTATTGTGCCAGAACAAACAATCCAACGTTTATGTGGGAAATTATTAAAAAAACTTAATATTGAGCTTACTATTCCTGGTTTATTGTTTATTGATACACCTGGACACGCAGCTTTTTCAACTTTAAGAAAAAGAGGTGGAAGTTTAGCTGATATTGCAATTGTGGTTGTTGATATTAATGAAGGCTTTAAACCACAAACATTAGAAGCATTAGAAATTCTAAAAAACTCAAAAACACCATTTATTATTGCTGCTAACAAAATTGATTTATTACCTGGATGGAGAAAACAAAGTGAAGCAATCTTGGAAAATATTAGCAAACAACAAGAAGATGTTATGAGAAAAATTGAAGAAAGATTATATGAAATTGTTGGTAAACTACATGAATTAGGTTTTGAAAGTGAAAGATTTGATAGAGTTGAAAGTTATACTAAACAAATTGCAATTGTTCCTATCTCAGCAAAAACAAATGAAGGATTACAAGAATTATTAATGGTGTTATCAGGGCTGACACAGAAATTTATGGCAGATAAATTAAAATGTGATATTGCTAAAGGAGCAAGAGGCAGTATTTTAGAAGTTAAAGAAGAACCAGGATTAGGAAAAACAGTTGATGTTATTATCTATGAAGGTTATGTTAAGGTAAATGATATTATTGTTATTGGTGGGCTTGATAAACCAATTGTAACAAAAGTAAGAGCTTTGCTTGAACCAAAACCATTATCTGAAATGATGGATAAGAAAAGCAAATTTAAGGGAGTAAAAGAAATATGTGCAGCTAATGGTGTTAAGATTGCAGCTCCTGAAATGGATGATGTAATTGCTGGTATGCCTATTTTTGCTGTTGGAGATGGTGAAGATATTGAAGAAATAAAAGCACAAGTGCAACAACAAATTGATGAAGTTATGATTGAAACAGATAAGGAAGGAATTATTATTAAAGCAGATGCAATTGGCAGCTTAGAAGCATTAACTACTTTGTTAAGAGAGAAAGGTATTTCTATTAGAAAAGCTAAGATTGGAAAGATTTCTAAAAAAGATATTATTGATGCAGAAGCAAATGAAAATGATTCTTTTGCAAGGGTAATCTTAGGTTTTAATATAGATGTTATGCCAGATGCTGTATCTTATCTTAATGAATCTGGTGTTAAGGTAATCAGTAGTAATATTATATATAAAATTATTGAAGATTATGAAAAATGGCTTACTGAGGAGAAAAAAAGAATTGAATTAGAAGGTTTAGAAAAATTAGGTAGAGGAGCTAAATTATTAATTATGCCAAATCATACTTTTAGACAATCAGGACCTGCAATTGTTGGAATTGATATTACTGCAGGAATGCTTAAAACAAATACACAATTAATGAAAGCAGATGGTGTTCCTATTACAAGGGTTAAGTCTTTGAAAAATGGAGAAGATAATGTGAGTGAAGCAAAAGCAGGAACACAACTTGCATTGGCAATGGATGGAATTACAATTGGAAGACAAGTGCATGAAAAAGATGTAATGTATTCATTTATTTCAGAAGAAGATTTTAAAAAACTAAAAGAATATAAAGATTATTTATCAAACGATGAAAAAGAAGTATTAAAAGAAATCGCAGAGATTATGAGGAATAATAATCCTACATGGGGAATATGAAAAAAAGCTTGTAAGGCTGGTAAGGCTTGTATGGCTTGTAAGGCAATCAATGGTTGCCTTCCAAGCCTTCCAAGCTTCAAGCCTTTCAATCTATAAAATAAAATGGCACGAATGCAATTTTTGAATAAGAAAAAAGTAAAAGAAATCTTCTCTATATTAGATAACCAATGGGATCTAAAAAAAGGTTTTGAAAAAAAATTAGACTTTGTTTTTTTACTTAATTCTAAGAATAAAATATATGTAATTAATAATGAAATAGTTAATGTTGATTTTGATGCATTACGTATTGATTCAATGGGTATGTATTTTGGAGAGCTAAAAGAAGGAGATACTAAAAGTAAGGAACCTAAAAGTAGAGGGGCTAAAAATAAAGAAATTAGGTTAAGTATTGAAGGTTCGCAAATACTTGGAGAGTTTGCAAGAAAAAATGTAATTGAAATTTCAGATGGACTAATGAAATTATGGATTAGAGGTTATGATGTTGAAGTTAAAACAAAAAATTCTTCTGGGGAAAAAGAAACTAAAGACGAATCAAGTCTAAGTGCATATGTTATAGTAAAAAATAATAATGATTTCTTTGGTTGTGGAAGACTTAAAGAAGGAAATATATTAAATCACATTCCTAAATCAAGACGAGTTAGGAGTGTTGACTGATTAGAACATTTTAATTGATTAAGCAGCATTTCTTAATTGATATCTTTGATGTGCAAAATTTGCTGAAACTACTACTCTTTGCATATTATATTTTTCTCTGTATTTTTCAGCTCTTTGATCAAGATAAGGGATTATACTAATGGAATATCTTATAGAGGGCATTAATTTGTTTGCTTGGCTTCTTAACTCACATGATTGAATCATTGCAGCTTTATGTTGTTTGATAAAATTAGCAAATACTTTTAAATATTTTGGATTATAATCTTGGCTAGCTAAATGGTCATAAAACCCTTGGAGTTTTTCAGCCATAATATCTCCTTTTACAATTGTCCACTTTATTTTTTCACTTCTTGATAAGTTCATGGTTTCCATATTATCTTTGATATCATTTCTTTTTCCTACAATGCATGAATCAAAATAAGGGTCACCTGCTTCAAGTCTTTGTTTTGCATCTTCAACAATATCATCTGTGTATTTAACATAACCCTTTATTTTGATTAATCTCATTACAGTTAATTCTTTTCTTTTTAATCTTGAAATAGTTGGATATTCTTCTTCTGTTTCATCACACATTTCAATAAGATCAGTGAAATATTTTTCATATTGGTCTCTATAGTTTTTAGGTAAAGATGATTCAATTGTCATTAATGTTTCTCTAATATTACTGAAATCATTTTTTTCTTTTTCAACAATTTTTATACCTATTTTTTTAACAAGATCATCTAATGTAAAGTTACTTAGGTCTTTTTCTTCTATTTCAGCTTCTCTATAAATTTCATCTATTGCTCTTCTAACTCTTGTATAATAATTTTTATTATAAGCAGAACTATCATAATGTTTTTCACTTTTTCTTCTTACTCTTATTTGTTGATTTCTTAAGTACCATAAGAATGTATCTTTTAATCCCCTTCCTCGTAATTTTCTTCTTTCTCCTTTCCCTCTTACTTTTTTAGGTCTACTTTTTATTTCTGTAGCAACACTATCAAGCATTGTACTATAAACTTGTAAACATCTTTGTTTGATTGTTTTCTCTACAATATTCATAATTAATGTGTATTTATTTGTTAATACATATACGTCATGTGCAACATCTTCTCCTAATTGTTTATTTCTTTCTTCTATTTGTTTCTTTTCAGCCATTGCAATCTCTCTTTTTCTTTCTTTTTCTGCTTCAGGAATATCTTCATTTGGGTTGAAGTTTAGAACTACTTTCACATCAAATAATCTAATGATATCTTTTAACATTCTTTCAGCTTCATAAATGCTTCCACTGCCATCTTCTACACAATCATGTAATATTTTTGGTATGGCATATCTTTCATTACTAATTTCTCTACCATTTGTTAGAATAAGATCATATGTGTCATATGCTATTAAATCAGTTGTCATCCTGTTTACTAAATTATCCATATCAGATTCAGATGTAGGCAATCCATCTATTCCTAATTCATTGGCTTTTTCAATTATATCAGCTACACTACTTTCATCTGCTGTTACTATTTTATCTATACTATTATCATCAATTGAAACATCTTCAAATAACTTAACTGTTTTTCTCAATTGATAAACAAGTGATTTTTTAACTAAATCTGCTTTACCCATTGATGCTTCTGTAATTAATTTTCTTTCATCTTTTACATTAAAAGAAAATGGTATCAATTCTTCATATAATTCTTGTTCAATGACAGAATAAGTAGTTGCATGTCCATAATCTTCTAAAGCTGTTGATAGACTGTGAGAAAGAAAAGGATTTCCACATTGACGCTTCATTCCATATAATATTTCAAATGCTAAACTATGGGCTCTGTTAAAATCATCGCCAAAATTATTTTTTATTAATGCTTTACTTGTTATATTATTACGAGCATTATTTTTGATTAATCTCTTTATAGCATCTAAACTAGGCTGTATCTGTTTAGCAGTTGTATCTATGGCCATCTTTATATAAGGGAATGAATTAGCATTTATAAATCTTATTAGTATATACTTACTATGTAGTAGTTTATAATCAGTGGTTAATTATATTGATTTCCAGATTTCGTCTCCAACAAAATGAATGTTCTTAATAACTTTCCCAGAATTAGTAGTTTTCATTTCTTCTGCATCTAATAATGCAACTCCTATTGCCAATGGTTTGTTGTGATCTTCATCAACAATTACAACAAAATCTCCTTTTTTGAAACCTTCATTATCTGTTTCTTCTAATACTTTTGTAATGCCTGGTCTCATGATATCTGCTCCGTTAACTACAAACTTAATTGCACCTTTATCTACTGTAATTGTTTTAATGTTGGTTTGAGCTAATCTATTCTCTGCTCCATCTAATTTTTCAGTTAATTCTAGGATTAATTTTAATGTTGGAATTAATTTATCATCATGATAAAAGAATAATATTTTATTATTAACTTTTATAAATATATCTTCCTTAACAACATTATCTTTTTTAGTCATAACATTGTTAATTCTGAACTTTTCTTCAATCTCTGCCATTAACTCTTTTATTTCTTTTTTGCTAAGTTGTTTTCTCAATTTCGTTGTTAGTTTTTCGTTGTTAGTTTGTCGTAACTGTTGTTATACGACAAACGACTTACGACTAACTATTAACCTCCTCAATCTTAATAATTATTATAGCATCTGTGTCTTTCATCTTTTCAATCAATTTTCTATCAATATCTTTTGCTGCTTTTGTTGCATTGATTGCAAATGTTCTATAATCTTTATAATCTGATTTTCTAATAACTAACTCTTTGTTGTCTTCAAAGCCAGTATTAATTTCACAAATAATTATTTCACTTAAATCATCAGTAGTTATGGTGAGTTTTACTTTTCCTTTTAACTTTTTTAATTCTTCTAAATTAAAATCACTATTTACACCAATAATACAATCACCCTTTATTGTTAAGTTCTTATCTTTAGTAAATTCAAAAGTATTATAATGTGTTCCTAGTAAATTTTTGTGTCCGTAAGCTTTGAATTGCATTTTTTGAAGGTTTTGAGTATTAGGGGTTTGGAATGTTTGGAAGGTTAAATTTCACAACCTTTTATATTCTCCTAACTTTCTAAACTTTTTGAATACAACAAAATATATAAATCTTCTCCTCAATAAGGTTATTATGGATCCAATTAAGAAGTTTTACATGGGGTTAGCAATTTTAATTTTGTTAATGGTACTTTTTGTAGGGTATGTTGGTTATAACATAACTCATTCTGATGCTTATCAAGACATTAAAGATTATGATATTAAATATGAAAGTTGTATGAGTAATTGTAATATCCCTTCTGTTATAGAAACACAAGAAGAATGTGAAAAGAGATGTTTTGATGAATTTGAAATGAGAAAAGGAAATTAATTTTTTATTTGTCTTAAAATAATAACATCTTCATGATTGTTTTTTTCTATAATCTTTATTCTCCACAATCTTTATAAACAACTTAAATATACTATATGTTATGATTGAAGATTTTATGCCAGAGGGAGTAGAGGATTTTAAGGACATGTATTTAGTGCAAAGTTATCAAATGATTTGTCAAAGACTTTCTAAGAAAGGCTTAAGAATGAGACAGCACAAGTACACAGAGATGAAAGCTAGTTAAATCTTTGTAGCATAATCCAGGGGATTTATGCGGAAGTGATTTAATGAAAATTTAATATTTTTATTAATTTTTTTCTTTTATATTTTCTTTTCATAAATTTTGATTTTTTATTGACAGATTTCTAAACAAAGAAATAAATAAAAAAGATAATGGCTCTCCGTGGGAGTGAGTGGGGTGTTTCACAAGAAATAGTTAGTGTGGGGGAGAGCCACTTTTTCATTGTGATACTATATACTATAACTGAACTAGTATATAAATGTTACGTTTTTGTATACTAGTTTACTTGTTTTAGTGGTTTATTTATATACAAACTTGATTTTTGGTTAAATCTGTGGAAAATAATAACAATGGCACAGATGTCTCTACTAATAATCAATAATTCCAATAAAAACCATTTGAATAAAATCCAAATCTTTACTATAAAAAAAGATAGTAAAGTTTATAAATAACCAGACTTTTCAAGCATTCATGGTAGTTACACAACGTAGATCAAGAAGAAAAGCAACTGGTGGTAGATTTAAGGCTGGTGCTAGAAGTAAAAAACAGTATGAATCAGGCAATAAACCAACATTACCTAAAATTGGAGAAAAGCAGAGCAAAACTGTTAGAACTATTGGTGGTAATAACAAATTAAGAGTAATGCATGCTGAATTCATTAATCTAGTTGATCCTAAAACTAAAAAGTCTAGTAAAGTTAAGATGAAGAATGTAATTGATTGTCCTGCAAATAAGCAGTATACAAGACAAAATATCTTAACAAAAGGCACATTAGTTGAAACAGAATCTGGAAAGGCAAAAATCACAAATAGACCAGCACAAGATGGTTGCGTTAGTGGTATTTTGGTTAAGTAATTCTTTATATTTATATTTTATTTAATTAATATAAGATTAAACATTAAATTTCTTTTAATCAATTGAATCTAAGTTAAAGTAGTTTCTTTATTTTTTATTTTTAACTTATTTTCTTTTCCTAGAACATCTTCAATTGCTTTAATTGCAACTTTTACCATATCATCTTCAGGTTCTCTTGTTGTTAACTTTTGCACCCATAAACCAGGCTGCATAATAACTTTAACTAACCAACTGCTGCAATGTTTTGCTGTAAACTTCAGGAATTCATAACTAACAGCAGCTAACGGAAACAAAAATAGAATTCTTACACTTAACATTATTACTTTTCTCCATACAACAGTGAGGTTCATAATACTTGGCCAAATTGTGATTACAAGCCAAGGTACAATACTAAAAACAATAATACCTAAGAATATTACAAACAACAGAAAACTAGTTCCACATCTTGGATTAACTGTTGAATAGCTTTGGCAGTTTTTGATAGTTAACTTTTTCCCAGCTTCGTAACAGTTTACTGCCTTATGCTCTGCACCATGATATTGAAATACTCTTTTTATGTCTTTCATCAATCCAATTAGATAAATATAAGCAATAAATATGGATAATTTTATGATTCCATCAATTAAATTAAACAAAATTGATGATTTCTCTTCTTGAATTCCAATTAATACTGTTAATGCATATGGTAAAACAACGAATAAACCAACTGCAAACAATAATGATAAGAAAATTGTAAAAGCAATTGCAATTTTAGATAATTCTTCTTTTTCTTTTGGTTCTTTGTTTGCTTTAATATTTGCTTTATTTGATTTTGTTTTTACTGTTTCTTTATTATCTTTTTCTTTGTTTTTACTCTCATCTTCTTCATCAAGAGACTCATTTGCACTAAAAGTTAATGCCTTAATACCTAAAACCATCATTTCTAATAACATAACAACTCCTCTAAACAAAGGCAATGCTAAAAATTTGAATTTTTTAGTAATAGAATCATACTTCATTGGCTCAATTATTACTTTTTTATTTGGCTTTCTAACAGCAACACTTACATAATTAGGAGACTTCATCATAACTCCTTCTATAACTGCTTGCCCACCAATGTTAAGCTTAGAACTCTTTGTCATAGCTTTAATGATATATAGATAGTATAAAAATGTTTTCTTATGTAGTATGTGCATAGCTCCTAACAGATATGTTGTTGCTGCCGGTTATAGTGGCTGAAATCCCATTGAATAATTTATTAAAACACGTTATGTAGTGTATAATTGGATTTCAGTTCCCAATATAAAAAAACATATAATGCCACTATAAC